>JAOZIA010000025.1 GCA_026014585.1 Candidatus Bathyarchaeota archaeon
GCATGCCTTTAGGTTTTTGGCTTTGTTGTGATAAAAGCCTGTTGAGTGGATGTCTTTTTCGAGTTCTGTTATGTCGGCGTTGGCGTAGTCTTCTGGTTTTTGGTATTTTTTGAAGAGGGTTTTGGTGACGTTGTTGACTTGGGCATCGGTGGTTTGGGCGGAGAGTATGGTGGCTATTAGCATTTCAAGGGGGGTTGTGTAGTGGAGTGCGGTTTTGGCTGTTGGGTATATTGTTTCTAGTGTTTGGATTATTTTTGTGCATCTTTCTTGGGGTGTGAGTTGTGTTTTTGGTGTTGTCAATTTGTTTTCCTTTTCTTGGCGGTTCTCTTTTTATTTATTGTTGGGAGTGGTAAAATAGTTTTTGAGGGCGTGGTTGGGGGTTTGCCCCTGATGCCGGGTTGGCGTGTTTTATCGAGTTTTTTCGATTATTATTGGCTGAGTGTACAGTTTTTATTATTTTTTATGAACAAATCTTAACTATGTTTATATTATGTTGAACGTATAGTGATTCAACGGAAAAGGTGAAAGACATGATTGAAATAATTGCCCTACTCTCAGTCGCGCTATACCTAATCAACAGTGTCTACTTAGCCAAAAAGCTAACCCCAAAAAGGCACTAAACCCGCCAACCAAAACACTTCTGAAATCAAAAAAAAGTTAACCATTAAACTCCACTTCAACTTCTACTTCTGAAAACATTTCCCGCTTAGCCTTACAAATCGGACAAATATACGGCGGATCCTCACGGAAAGCCACATACCCACATTGCTTGCAGTACCATAACTTCTTCTTAACCCCTATCGTTTCCTGTTTGGGTGCTTCAGGCTTTTCTTGCTCTGGTTGCGGTGTTGCAGGTGTCCCGTATGCTCTTGCCATTTTCTCTGGTGGTCTTCTTTCGGGGACTTCAGGTAAGTTTTTGCTTTCATAAACAGCCTTGCTAACGTAAAGTCGGCAATAGCATGCTCCGTATTGTGCTACGTCTGGGTCACGGTAGTCGCAGGGACAAATTATGTCTCGGTCAAACTCAAATTTTCCTGAAGCCAGCCTGCATGGGCACAGTGGGTAGCCGTATCGGTCTTCATTGGTTTTTAATCCTTCAAAAAACGCCTCTAAAAGTTCGAGATCAGGAGTCAAATAGTAACCGTTGGTTTTGGCGTCGGCTTCTGCTCGTTTGCGAACCGCATCAAGACTGGTCAAAGTTGTAGTTCCTCTTTTAGACGGTCTTTTCGGAAACCCGTAATCAAAACATTATCGTCGATAATTGTGGTTGGGTAGCTGAGACTTCCGCCTTTGCTTTGGATTGTCTGGTGGATTTTTTGCCTATCTCCATCGTCACAGAGGTCAACGTCCACGTATTCGTATTCGATGTTGTTGTCTTTGAGAAACTGCTTAGTCATCTTGCACCATACACAGGTACTAATAGCATAAAGGAAGACTTTGTGTTTACTGTTCTTTCCAGGCACTTTAGAAATATTCAAAACAAAGTCACCACTAAACCATTCTTCTGCATCAATATATCCTTTTATGCAAGCCTTCTTGGCGCTATCACACTGGTTTTAAGGCTCCAAAAGCATTTTGAATCACTTCTGGCAGGGCAGGATGAATATGCATTGCTCTGGCAATCGGACCAAAATCTCCACTACCAGTTACCATCGCATTAATTATTTCCTGAATCAACATTGAAGCTTCAGGACCAATAATGTGCGCACCCAAGATTTTTCCTGTTTCCCGCTCAACAATCACTTTAACAAATCCTTCTGGTTCCCCCATAGCAGCACCCATCGCAGTGTCTTTGTATTGTGCTACCCCGACGAGAATGCTGTATTTTTGGTCTTTAGCTTGCTGTTCTTTTAAGCCTACAGAAGCGATTTGTGGATGGGTGAAAACTGCATGTGGCACTGCAAAGTAATCCATTTTTGCTTTATGATCATGGTTTGCATTGTGCCAAGCTAATCCTGCCTCATAATTGGCTGCATGCTTGAACATGGCTTTGCCAATCGCATCGCCCAACGCCCAAATATTCTTTTTACCCGTTTCTAAGTACTCATCAACTTTTATGAAGCCCCGCTCATCCAATTGTAGCCCTGTTGTTTCAGGTTTCAAAATGTCCGTGTTGGGAACTCTTCCAGCTGCAACCATGATTATCTGTGCTAAAAATTCCTTTTGGCTCCCGTCCGCCAAGTTTTTGGCAACAACAATTTTTGAGGAACCCACCTCTTTTGCCTCCAACACGTCATATCCAGTGTAAATATCCATCTTCCTTGACACCTCTGCTTTTAGCAAATCTGAAATTTCAGGTTCCTCATTTTGCAAAAGCTTGTCGGCTCTTTGAAGCACAGTGACTTTTGTTCCCAATTCTGCAAAGAAATGTGCATACTCCATGCCCACATAGCCACCGCCAATAATTATGATACTTTCAGGTTGCTTTTGTAGGTCCAAAACGGTGTCGCTGGTGAGGTAGCCAACATTTTCTAATCCTTTTATTGGTGGAATTGCTACTCTTGCGCCTGAAACAATGAAAATTTTGTCTCCACTTATTTTTTCTGTGCCGACCTGCATGGTGTAGTCTGAGATGAACTCGCCTGTTTCTTTGAACCATTTAAGGTTAGGCGTGGCTTCAACTGCTCTGGCCTGCATTCCAGTATCGGTGTTAACCAGCGTGTGCATTCTTGTCATGATGTTGCCAAAATCAATAGAGTTCACAGATGCGTTTATGCCGATTTTTTGTGCAGCTTTAAGAGCAGCGATAACGTCGCTGGGGTAAATCAGCATTTTTGAGGGTACGCAACCCCTGTTTATGCATGTTCCGCCCATTGTGCTTTTTTCGACAAGTGCAACTTTTAAGCCCTGCTCAACTGCTTCAGAAACGATAAGCATTCCAGAACCTGAACCAACTACTATAATGTCAAAGTGCTCCAAGCTAAAAACCTCAAGAATAGTTAATCTGGTTAGGTGAAAATAAACTTTTCAGGCCTTAGGGATAGATGTGTGTAAAAGTAAATAAGTGAGTTGGAGATAGATTAAGAGCAATCTATGCTTGAGGGGTTAAATTGAAGAGAATCATCGCAGTATTGGCAATAATTGCGCTTTTAGGTGTTTTCATTTACCCAACAATGTTTACTTCAAACGTTTATGCACAAACCAGCTACCCAATCTCAACTGTTGGCCACACAGTTGAAATCATGTATTCAGGACACATAGCAATCACTGACATTATACGTTTTGGCAGTTCCAGTAGCAGCGTCAATAATACTTTGCCAAGCACGTTCACGATGGCTTTACCTGTTGAATTTGCCCAGCACTTACTTAAGGTCAGAGCCTTTACAAACGACCTTACCCTGCCAGTAACACAAAATGTGCCCATTGATGGCCACTCTGAACTCTACGGGTTCCGCATTGATTTAGCTGGTGCAGAAGGCGATAACTTTAGAATTGTATTCATCTTTGAAAATTCCCTAATAAGCCAAAATGAAACTACCTACACAATGAGTTATCCAGCGTACCCCATCTTTACCCAAGATGTTGGAGGTTTTGTCTCCTCTGAAATAGAACTGCCATCCAGCATAACTCCCACTAACATGACCATAATTAAAAGTGATGGTCAAGTAAATCAAACTACTTACAGGGTGTCCTCTTTGGCTGCTTTTACTAATATTCCAGCTACAGCAGAATTTTTCTTGACCTCTGGAAGTCTCCAGTTATCACAGGTGCCAACACTGACCCGTAAAGTTACAATTAATCCATCTGGTGTTTTAGATATAATTGATACCTATAAAATTGTTAACAACTCACCAGAATCAATAGCTACCTTCCAGTTGGGTGTGCCTCTTTCTGCTTCAAACATTATTGTTAAAGATGGGTCTGGTCGTGAATTATCCTTTAATAATCCTTCAATCTCTGGTTCATACCAACGGCTCAACGTTAGTTTACCTTCTCCGCTGGTCACTGGTCAATCCCTAAGTTTGACAGCTCAATATAACTCGCAAGAAGTTGCGGAGTCCGGGTCAATTTACCTCGTAACTGCAGAAGTCTTCCCCTACTTTGAATATTACGTTGACTTAGCAACAGTGTCTTTTTATCTTCCCACAGGTGCTCAGATACTTTCTCCCTTAGTTAATGAGGCAGATGAGGCAACATTAACAAACCAAGGTTACCAACAAATATTGACAATAACTATTCAAGGAGTAAGCTTTGAAGACCATAGTGTTCCAAACGACGGCATCATAAGCTACGGTGTAATCCCGCTGGTTTATGCCTATAATATCATCTGGTCATCTTTTGAAGCAACCTTTGTTGCTTTCATAGGTATCTCGATTGTAGTTATTATCGTGATTCTTTTAAGAAAACGTCAAGCTTCCGCTTCCGAGCGTTCCATGCAAAAAATTGCGCCTGAAAAGAAAACTGGCGAACACCCAACAGCAGGTCAAAAGTTACATGACAAAATTGACTCCTTAACCGATGCATACGAAGAAAAAACAACAATAACTGAAGAAATAAAAGCCTTAAACTATCGTGTCCAAAAAAACAAGATTCCACGAAGACAATATAAAACGCAACATCAGGCTCTTGAACACCGTCTTGAGAATCTTAACAAGAGAATCGAAAATATCAAAGGTATCCTGCGTAACTCAGGTTCTGACTATGCTACCTTAATGCGGCAACTTGACCGTGCTGATGAAAACTTGGCTGATTCTGAGGCAGATTTAACAAAACTTGAGGGTCAAAAGGCACGGGGCGAAATTTCTCTTGATACATACCGTGAATCCCAAAGTAAATATGAGAAAGAGAGGGATAAAGCACAAGGTACAATCAACGGAATCCTGCTTAGGTTACGTGAAAAAATGTACTAAAATACCTAAATCCTTTTATTTGTCAAATCTGCTTTCAATGAAACTTAATAGAGGTAAAATAAAATGGTAAAAATTGTTGTTGATGCGAAATGTACCGGATGCGAAACATGCGTTAACACCTGCCCAGTAGGTGTCTACGAAATGAAAGACGGTAAATCAGTGCCTACCAAAGAAAGCGAATGCCTAGTCTGCAGAGCATGCGAAGCTCAATGCCCTGAAGGCGCAATCCAGGTAATCGAATAAACAAAATTTCGCTTACAAAGACCGAAAGTAATCTCTCAACAATGAGAGGTCACTCCCTTCTTTTACTTTTAAAAAATTTACTTTTGAAATAACTCTTCTATGTATTGACTCACGGTTTTACCGTGCTTTTTAGCTATCCTCTTAACAGCATTATTTATGCCCGTGGAGTACTGCACTGCCTTCTTAGGCTTCTCCACCATCAACGTTGGCAAACCCAAATCCAAAGCTGCCCTACGCAAAAGAATTTTCCGCTCAGAATCCGCCACAGCATTAAACTTTAACTCACAAGGCAGACTCATGGCGAACCGTGCCAGCGCAAACTCTCCAAAAGGTACTCGCAGTTCTACATCGTGGTAGCCGCAGATTTTGAGGTCCCGCTCCAGATTGCTCTCGTGAATCCCAACTACATCATTGAACATGGTTTGTCTTACTTTGTCCTCGTTGTACTCGCAAAGCTCAGTGACGTAACGTTGGTAACCACCAAACAACTCATCCGCGCCCTGACCAGCCAGCATCACCTTAAACCCAGCTTCCGCGGCAGACTGCGCCGTCCAGAAAAATGGAACACCAATACTTGCCTTAACTGGGTCCGCTTCTTCGATTAGCTCCACAACATTGGGCAAAACTGCTTCAACATCAGACTCCTTAAACAAGCTGACTTGCAAAGGTAAATCCAATAACTCCGCCGCCTTGATTGCCTCCTCCGTTTCAGGCTGATTCTCCAAGCTCACATGAAACAATTGCACTTTAACCCCTAGCTTCTTAGCTAAAAAAGCCACTAAACTGCTGTCCAATCCCCCAGAAAAAGCCACAGCAACCTCACTTACGCCCTTAAGCCTGCTCTTAACTGACTGTTCAAGAAGGCTTTGCAGTTTTGCTGAGGCATTCTCAAGCGTTATCTGCTGCGGTGGCGTGTACGACAGCTTCTTTATGGGTCTGAATTGGATGCCTTCTTTGCTGATGACTGCCAAGTTTCCAGGCGGGAAAGAGATGGCGCGTTCGATACCCAGTTTCCAGAGTGCTCTGCGGTTTGACGCCAAAGCCACAACCTCACTGTTTTCGCCGTAGTATAGGGGTCTAACGCCAACTGGGTCTCGCGCCGCCAAAATCCAGTCCTTGTGCAGTAGGAAAAACGTGTAGTCGCCGTCAGCTTGCGCAATAAAATCCTGCAGTATTGCCTCGCAAAAAACCGTCTGCTTAGCCAGTGTTTCCAGCTCGTTTGCGTGTTCAAGAGGTGCATAAATTGTACCGTCAAAAACCATGGTTGAATCACTCAAAACCAAATATTTAACGCCGCTTAGGGCTTTAGTGTCTGAACCAGCCAACGCCGCCGCCACGGGTGCCTCTGTGGTTTGCCGTGTTATTTTCTGTGGTTCTTTTGCGGGCAAAACCAGCTTTAAGACCTTTGAGTTTTCTGGGTCTATTGTTTTGAGTGCGTTTATTACGGGTTCAACGGCGTCTTTTCCTTGCTTGTTTAGCAGGGCGATTGCGGATTTCACGGTTTTTTGCCTCAACTTACCGTATTGTATTGGTAAAACATTAATGTTTAATCTGCATAACGCTACTTGAGGAACACTCATTGCCAATCCTACCCATAGATACTGGAAGATATGGAACCCCCCAAATGCTCAAAATTTTCGATGAAGAAACCCGCACCCAAAAACTACTCGACGTAGAAGCTGCCCTAGCATACGCACACGCACAAGTCGGCAACATACCCAAGGCTGACGCGGAAGTTATAGCGGAGAAAGCCTCCACCCAATACGTCAAAGTTGAGCGGGTAAAAGCCATTGAGAAAGAAATCAAACACGACATCATGTCTCTTGTTCGTGCGTTAACTGAGCAGTGTGGTGAGAGTGGTGCGTATGTGCATTTTGGCGCAACCAGCTATGATATTGTGGATACGGCTAATGCTCTCCAGTTAAAAGACGCTATAGCTGTCCTTGAAAATCGCCTCACAGACTTCAAGGGTATTCTGCAAAAGCAGGCAGGTACATACAAGGACACAGTTATGATTGGCAGAACCCACGGACAACACGCCCTCCCCATCACGTTGGGCTTCAAATTTGCGGTCTGGGGCTACGAAGTAAACCGCCACCTGCAACGCCTCGATGAATGCAAAAAACGTGTAATCGCAGGCAAAATCAGCGGTGCCGTCGGCACACAAGCAGGTCTTGGCGAGCATGCTCCAGAGATACAGGCGCTTGTCATGAAGAGGCTTGGCATTAACGCAGCCGAAATTTCCACCCAAATCGTGCAGCGCGACCGTTACGCCGAACTAATTAGCATCTACGCCATGATTGCCACATCACTTGAGCACTTCGCCACTGAAATCCGAGAGCTCCAGCGCCCCGAAATCGCAGAACTCTTTGAATCCTTCGAGGCAAAAAAGCAGGTTGGCAGCTCGACTATGCCTCATAAGCAGAACCCTGAAATCTGCGAGCGTGTCTGCGGCTTAGCCCGAATTGTGCGCAGTCTGGAATTGCCTGCGCTTGAGGATATGGTTACTTGGCATGAACGTGATTTAACCCAGTCATCCACCGAACGCTTTGTTCTGCCAGAATCAAGTATACTGCTCGACTACATTCTAAACCTCATGGTCAACATCGTCGCTAATTTGCGCGTGGACAGCCAACGCATGCAAGCCAACCTATCCATAACTGAGGGACGCTCAATGTCAGAATCCGTCATGATAGCTCTCGTTAAGAAGGGCGCGAACAGGCAGGAAACCCACGAGTTGCTTAGGCAATTAACCATCAAAAGTGCAGTTGAAAAAAAACCCTTCAAACAAACCCTCATGGAAGACCCAGTGGTTAGCAGCAAACTCTCACCAAAAGAAATCGAAGCTGCATTGGACCCCAAAAACTATCTGGGAACCGCGGTAGCTCAAGCAGAACGATTCGCTAATTCTGCTTAAAAATCAAAGAGTCCTTTTTGTTGGGGCTCCTCAGGTGCTTTTTTGAGGTTTTCCCAAGTCTCCAATTTTACGTGTCCGCCGACTTGTTCTTTGATTTTTCTGGCTAAACGCGCCCCAACTGTGGGCAAATCAGTCAACTCCTCAACGGAAGCGTGTTTGAGGTCTTCAAGTGTTTGGTAACCAGCATTAAAGATTATGCGTCCACGCACCCTACCCACGCCTTCTAACGCCACAATCGGTAGCAGTTCCCGTTTGATTCCTTTGCCCACACGTTCCACAAGTTCATGGCTCAGTGCTGCGAATTCCTTGTTTTTGGTGACAGCCGGAGAGATTTCCTCAGTTGCGTGCAGTAGCCATTTGGCGGTTTCGATGATGCGGTAGAGGTCGCCGGGTTGCACGTTGAAGCGTGCCATGATTTTGTCTTCGGGAAGTTCTTCTATCCAATTGTTCATGACCATGGCGGTTTTGACTTCGCCCAAAAATTCTGCGTAGCCGATGTGGTCGTCCCATTCGTTGGGGGGTAGGATGAAGAGTTCTTGTTTGTGTTCTTCGGTTTGTATGGCGAGCTTGTCCATTTCACGCTGATAGGGGCGCATTATGGGTCCCATATCCGGCGTGTGACTGATTAGGTGGAGTAGGCTGAATTCACTAAGCAAAGGCACCTTGCTCTTTAACGCGTCGCGGAGGATTACGCCTGAGAGGGGGTCAATGTAGAGTTCGCTTATGCGCCTGCCAAAATCCGTCGCCATAATCCTGTCCCCAACAACCACAATCATTTCCTCATCATGCAGAAACCGCAGGATTTTATCTACGACGCTTTTGATGGCTTTAACGTCAAACTGGTAAGCGTAAAAGGTTTTGTTGAAGAACTCGTACACGCCCTGCTCGCTGCTTGCGAACCCTGAGGCAATCGTGGCTAAGACGTGTCCGCGCATGATGCGTTCCACCGCCAGCTTGCTCCATATCCGCTCAGGTTTCGCCAGCACGTAGCCGTCCATAAGATAGTCGGCTTCGTCGGCGGTTTTGGCTAAAATGACGGATTCACCGTGTTTGTCATATTTGGGTCTGCCTGCCCTGCCTGCCATCTGCTTGTAGTCGAGCACGCTGATGGGGTAGTTGCCGTAGCCTGCCTCAAAGCGGCGGTAGTCTTGGATGATGACGGTTCTTGCAGGTAAGTTGACTCCCCACGCCAGCGTGGGTGTTGCGGTTAAGACTTTGATGGTTCTGGATTTGAAGCCGTCTTCAATGATTTTTCGGTGGGCTCCTGACAACCCTGCATGATGAAAGGCTGTAGAGCAGGAAACCAACGTTGCGAGCTCATCACTGAGCTGGGTTCTTTCTCCTGCGTCAAGAATTTTTTTTGCTTCAGCATCCAAAACCTTACGGGTCTGTTCCTCTTGGGAGCGCTTAACCAGTTTTGAGCCTGACTTAGGCAAAAGCACTTTATCCATGTGCGACGCCACGGTTTTAGCTGCGGAAACCGCGTTTCGCCTTGTCGACGCAAAAATCAGTGCCTGCCCCCCATTCTTAACTGTGTCTAAGACAAGGTTGACGACAGGTAGGCGGGTTGGCTGCTCAATTTTTCTTGAACTGCCATCGTTGAATTGGATTTCGTCTTGCAAAATGACGCCTTCTTTTAGGTTGATTGGGCGCCACTCAGTCGTGATGTATTTAGCGTTTATCCAGCCAGCGATTTCATCCACATTGTTAATCGTCGCGCTCAGCGCAAGGACTTGGATGTGAGGGTTAACCTGTAAAAGTCTTGCCAGCACAATCTCCAAAGTGGGTCCACGTCCTGCATCATTGAGCAGGTGCACTTCGTCGGCGATTACTACGGAGATGCTGTCCATCCATTTGGCTCGGTGCCGCAGAAGCGAATCCGCTTTTTCGTTGGTGGTTATGATGATGTCGTAGCGTTCCAGCCAATTGTCCGCGCTGTCAAAGTCGCCTGTGCTAATGCCCACGCTGACCCGTCTGCCATCTGATTTGCGGATTTTGGTGTATTTTTGGAACTCCTCAAACTTTTCACTTGCCAACGCCCGAAGCGGCGAGAGATAAATGGCTTTTCCGCCCCGTTCAAGCACGTGCTTTAAGGCGCAGAGTTCAGCGATGAGGGTTTTTCCTGATGCGGTGGGGCTGGCGAGCACGATGTTTGCGCCGTCGAGTAGTCCTGCTTCTATGGTTTCCTGTTGGGGAGGAAACAGTTTTGTAATCCCCAAGCCCGTCAGCGCGTCTTTGACTTCTTGAGGAACCACTAAACCCGAAATATCCAAGCCTTTCGCCCTAAGTATGCTGTTATTTTGAGTTGCTTTGGGTTATTAGAATTTTTAGTTAAAGAAAAACTTGTTTTCTCAGTGTTCTCTTCTATTTGGAGCCTAATAGCCAACTTATGCAGAAACGATAGAGAGAGGTCAAAGTCTATTTGGAGCCTATTAGAAAGTCAATGCAGAAACCATAGAGGGGAGGTCCATAATGGTGTGTTTTCAAGCCTTAAATGGTGAAAACCAGTTTGTATACAAAAGCATCAACCAAACACAGTCCGAAGCTGTCCCACCAAGCCCAGATAGGTTCCGTCCAGCAGGTAAACCTCGCCAGCCGCCACATCCACCGCGTCCGAACGTAAAACAGGTCCAATTAAACCTTCGCTGTCTTGCTCGTTTATAGGTCGTCCGCCTAGGAAGTCGTTGAAGCTGGGCATTATGAAGAGTTGGGTGGTTTTGGGTTTGATTTTGAAGTGTTCCCAAAGTGTTTGCTGTGGCGTACCCGTGATTTTGATGTTGTTTTTCTCCAGCACAACTTGTGCCAGTTTTTGGGGATTGCAGGGGATTTTGAGCCAGACTTGCCGTGTGAGTTTGAAGCCTGCGGGGTCACGAAGGACAACAACGGGGTGCAGGTGCCCCATAACCCACAACTTACAAACCAAAAGCTCAGGGCTGGGCCATTTGTGCCCGTGAAACACGCCCACATCACCGATGACTGCACCGCTTGCTGGAAGCATGCGGGTTTTGGGGGTTAAGAGGGGTTCAAGGTTGGCGTCGTGGTTGCCCCGCACAATTTCGATGCTGCCCACTGCATCCTCAATTTTTTTAAGAAACACGGGAACATCTTGCCACTCGCCCAAACCGCTTTTGGTGACGGTGTATTTGACGTCGCCCAGAATTATGAGGTGGTCGGGTTTGGTTTTGGTGATTATTTTGAGAAGTTTCTCCTCAAGTTTGGGGGTTTGAGAGGGCACGTGGATACCTTTTTGTTGGAGAGCGTGTTCCCATCCGATGTGCAGGTCAGCTATGAGGAGCACTCTGGCGTTTGGGGTTTTCACGATGGCTGCGGGATTGGGCAGGAGCAGTTTGAGCATTAGGGCGCAACCAGACCAAGGATTTCTTTGTGAATCTGCAGGTTGCCTGATGCCACAAAATCCAAAGTCTGCAACGGATCCAACTTCACATTCACTTCTTTTCCGTCTGGAGCAGTTACCAAGCCACCCGCCTCCTTAACAATCAAAAAGCCCGCGGCAACGTCAGTGGTTCGGATTTTTGCACGAATATCCACAAATGCATCCGTCAACCCATGCGCTACGTAGCAGATTTCCAAAGCATTAGCGCCAAAATGTCGCAGGTGCTTGGATTTCTCGATTAGCCCGATGAGTTTGGGGGCGATTTGGCGGATTTTGTAAGTGTTCAAATCCATACCCACCACGGCATCGCCAAGGCTGCTTTGTTGGGAGGTTTGGATTTTTTTGTCTTCAAAATATGCGCCCATGCCTTTTTGGGCGATGTATGTTAGGTTGCGTGAGAGGTCGCTGACCATGCCAGCGTAAACATCACCGAGTTGGGGGGTTTTGGATATGGCAATTGAGGTAGCATAGAAGGGCAACCCGTGTGTCAGATTGGTTGTGCCATCCACAGGGTCCACCGTAACAAAACAGTTTTCAGGGCAGTCGCCAAAGCTTTTGAAACCTGACTCCTCACTAATCAACGAAAATGAAACCCCGTTTTCCTGCAGCGCGTCCACAATGGCGGTTTCCGCGGCTAAATCCACGGGTTTCATTGGGTCGCCGCCTGCGCCTCGTCCAAGGTTGGGCAAGGGTTGGTTGGGGGTTAGGTGTGGCTGGATTGCAGTGTGAACGTTTGTTTGGCATTGTTTTAGAATTTTAAACCAGTTGGGCTCTGTGCTCATAAGGGTACCTCACTGTCTTATTGCACAGACAAATTGATAAAGGCATTCACAAAGAAAATTTTGGGTTAGGGTGTTAGTCTGATGCGGTCTCTTGGGTACAGTGTGACTTCGCGGATGTTCTTTTTACCCGTCAAAATCATCGTTAATCGCTCCAGCCCGATTGCCCAGCCAGCGTGAGGTGGCATGCCGTAGTCGAAGGCTTGCAGGTGATTTTTGAAGGATTCAGGGTTTAAGCCTTTTTCTTTGAGGCGACTGATGAGCAGGTCTTTGTCACAGATGCGGGTTCCGCCTGAAACCAGTTCGATGTAGCGCCACATCAAATCAAAGCCCTCGCAGATTTTGGGGTTGTCTTCGCAGGGTTGGATGTAGAAGGCTTTGGCGTGTGTTGGCCAGTCAGTTACGAAGTAGAAGTATGGGTAGAGTTTGCCGAGTTCGCGGAAGGCTTCGGTAGGTATGTCTTCGCCCCAGGGAATGTCTATGCCTTTGGCTTTGAGGCCCTCAAGAACCTGGTCATACGTTAAACGTTTGAAAGGCAACTCAGGCACATCAACGTGATAGCCCAAAGTGTGCAGTTCAGTGGTGCATTTTTCTTTGACAACTTTGCAGGCGTGATGAATAACTTGTTCTAGTAGTGCCATGACGTCTTTGGCGTTGGCAAATGCCTGCTCAATGTCAACTGAGGTGAACTCGCTTAGGTGACGTCTGGTGTGGGATTCTTCAGCTCGGAAAAACGGGCCAACCTCAAAGACTTTCTCAAAACTTAGGGTTAATTCTTCTTTGTATAGCTGTGGACTCTGGGCTAAGTAAGCTTTTTGTCCAAAATAGTCTACGCAAAATAGTTCCGCGCCGCCCTCAGTTGCTGAAGCAATGATTCTTGGGGTGTGAACCTCCAAAAACCCATTCTCAAAGAGGTAATCGCGGATTGCTGATAGCGCGGTGTGTTGGATTTTGAACGCTGCAAGGTTCTTGTCAAGTGTTAAGTCAAGAGCTCGCGCGTCCAGCCTTGCCTCGATTAGGGCAGGGGTTTTTCCTGTGATATCTAGGGGTAACTGCTGGCTTGCTGAGCTTAGAAGTTTGATTTCTTGGGGAATGATTTCGATGCCGCGGCTGGTCATGTTGGTTTTTTTCACGGTGCCTTTTACGGCGAGGCTGTAGCGTTTCTGAAGAGATTCAACCTTGGATAACACTTCAGGGCTAGCTTTCTTTTTTAGAATGGTAACTTGGGCGGTACCTGTTCGGTCTTGCAAAATTAGAAAACTAAGTGCACCAAGATTGCGGATGTCTTGGATCCAGCCGAAAAGCGTGACGTCTTTGCCGTCGAGCTCAGGGGTGAGGTTTGCACTATAGTGTGTTCTAGTCCAGTCGCCGATGGAATCAAACTTCATGCTTATGCAACCTGATTAGTCTGCGAATTCAACACGCAAAGACATCTTGCGTACTTGCCGCGCGATTTCTTTTAAGGCGGTTAGGTCAAAGGGCAACTGTGTTCCACGTTTGCGCTTCAGAATCACACGTGTCTCTGTGCTTCCATCTGGGAGCCAGATTGTGTTAATGGTTAAGATGCTGAAGGGCACAAATAGATCTTCGAGGAATTTGCGGTCATCAACTCCATACTCGAGGATTTTGATGTTTTTGCCGCTTTCATCGCCAAGTGCCTTAACAATTTTGCCGCCGTACCCTAGCAGGCGTGGTACATCGCCGTGACCGACAATTACTGCGAGGGTTTTCTCTACGTCGACGGCTTTGTAGAAGCAGACGTTTTGCAGGGAAGGATATTTTTCTTCCAGATTCAGAAGTAAACGAGCGATTTTTAAATCTAAGTCGCTGATTTCTCCGGCTTTTACTTTAGCTGAACATTTTTGGCATAGCATACCGCTTTTTAGACAGAAACTGCATAGTTCGGTTTTCATTTACTTTTTTGCTCTCCTGCAATAAAGGAGCCGCGAAATTATGGCTGAGCGGATGGTTTAGCGTTTGAGGGTTATTTCTATGGAGCTTATGTTTGAGAGTTGGTCGCTTTCTTCGTGTTGAACCTGCTCAGTTGCGATGCTTATGGATTTAACTTTGACATCGGGCAGGAATCTTCGTCTAACAACTTCCGCCACGTCTATTGCTCTGCAGATGGATTTGCCGCGTGCTTTGATGCTGACTTCTTTTGCTCCGCCGTGGAAGAATGTGATGCATGCAAGAACGTAATTCATTATCGGTTTTTTCCCGATTAACACCGCGTTAATTTCAGACATCGCTCTTCGCTAACTCCTAGTACTTAAATGGGCTTCACTAGAGCTTTTTTCGGGTAATAAATAGATTGTGGTGTGACCTTTCATTTTTGTCTGAAAGACACTTTTAAAAAAAAATCTACCGGCTGTAGTCTCTTCCTTCAATTTTTTTGCTTGGCATTTTTCCTGCTTCGGCGATTTGGGGCAGAGGAATCGGTGGAGGAATATTTAGGGTTCGGGAAACAATAACGGATTCGATGAAAACCATGTTGGAAATGGATTGAATCACTATTGGCGGCGGGGTTCTCTTTTGCTCGAATTCTTTGAGGGTTTTTTCGAGTTCTTCCTTATCACCCATAACTATAGCGCTGCCTTTGAGGCTCATCTGCGCCACTGAAGGGTTGTAACCTATGGATAAAACAAAGGGAACTTCCAAAGAGTCATCGGTTTTTTTCTCCATACCGATAACGTTAATGTTAGTGTTAATTTGAATGGGCGGGATAGGCTTTCTGATATCCCAGAAACGCTCTGCTGAAACGCTTGTTACTAATACGTTGACTCGTAGCATAGCTAATCATCAGAGAAACAGTACGGTTAGCAGAATTTAAAACTGCTTATTTCTGCTTGTAGCGGGTGAAGCCGCAGTGACCGCAAGTGTACCTGTTATGGTGGTCTGCCATGAAGTATCCTGGTCCGCAACGTTCACAGGTTGGACGTGCCTTTGTAACTTTGCTGCCTTCAACTTTGTACATTGTATGAATGCCGTCAGCGCCTTTTTGGGCTTTGGCTTTTGCTGGTGCTGCTTTAGCATCTGCTTGTGATGGCTTTTTTGACATTATGCATTCTCCTCTTTGGGCTTTGGTGGACTGTTACGTTTTTTGATGTATTCGGGTTCAATTTTGTTGGCGTCGTCCACTTTTTGGTAAACATTCGCAATTCCCTGCGTAATGTTTGTTCCTGTTTTTGTGTTCATTTTTTTGATGAAGACAACCTCGTCGCCGACTTTCATTTCGATAGCTACTGCTTTTCTTGCGGCTAGGCGTTCGGGGGTTTTCTCTTTTGAAGCATGAACTATTGTAAAGCTTACTTCTTTGCGTTTCAGAAGCGGGTTTTCCTTAATTGATACTATTTTGATTTCCATTGGAATTCACTTGTTAGAGCATTGAAGCATACAATTTGCTTCTTATTTAGCTTTTCGTGGAAATTTGCATCGCTTCTAAGAAATCTGTAGCTTCTGCTTTTTTCTGAGGCGACGCTCTAACTAAAACTATGCCCTCGTAAGGCTGTCCATACACTATCAGAGAGTTTTCAGGCGCAACAGAAACAGCAACCAAAGTGAGCAAGTCTTCTTCGCCGTCCACAACCACGTAAACGTGCTCATTGCTTTCTAAGGCGCGTTTTATTGCAAAAACTGCTTCGTCAGTTATTGTGCCTTGAGGATTTTTGGCATAAACTGCTTGCCCAGTGATTTTTTGGGGTTGCAGGTTTTTGCGCATACACTTGTTATCTATAACTGAAACGTTAACGGGAACATTGTTTTCGTGAATGTTTTTGGTTACGGTGTCTCCCACAGAAATAAGTTTGGGCGGTTTTTCTTTTAATAGAATCTCTTTTAGCTGCATCATAGTCTGCTCTGGGCTGCCTTTGATAAGGGTGCCGAAAGGTTGCTTTAGTTTAACGCGCAGTTCCACCGTGATTTTGTGGGTGACAGCCATCACTTTGGCTTCCAAAAACCCTAAAATGGGGGATTATCGGACTTTTAGTGCGTATCGTCCTTTTTCTTTAATGTTCATGGCTTGTGCAATGGCTGACTCTTCAGGGTCAAACATTACAACTAACCCGCTAAAGTCCTCGCTAAAGTTTGTGGATTTGCATTTGGGGCACACGTTTTCTTTAGTGATAAAATGGCAGTTTGCACATGCTTTTTCGCTCATTCAATTCACCTTATTCTGCTTTTGCTTTGGCTTCTTCAGCTTTCTTTTCGGGACTTTCTTTAAGCCAGTCAAGTTTGCCAAGGAAGGGTTGTCTTGCGGTTACACCGATTTTGCCGCTGCTTCCAGCTCTGCCCATTGAAACTGCTGTTATTCTGACGCGCACTTGGTCGCTGCTGGTTAGTTTGCGTTTGGTTTCTTTGCCAAGCAGAACGCCTTGTTTTTCGTCATAGGAAATGTAATCATCCATTAGCTGTGAAACGTGGAGTAAGGCGTCGACTGGCCCGATGCGTACAAAAGCGCCAAAGTCTGCGATTTCAACCACGTCGCCTTCTACGACTTCTTGGATTATTGGGTAGAAGGTGAGTAGTGAAAAGTTTACTTTGTGGTATGTTGCGCCGTCACCTGGAATGATTTTGCCTATAGGACTTACTTCTATTGCTGTTACGGCTATAACGTAGCCTAATTCTTCGTCCACTATTCCTTCATATTTTGCTTTAACCTGTTCCCTGCCCACTGTCTCTAGTGGGTTGCCAAAGGTTTCAGGTGGAATACGGATAGTATCCTGCAACGTAATGAGTTTAAACATTATATCAACCCGTCAAGTTCTAATCGCGATTTTTGCCTCACATAAATAACCGTCACACTTATATCTCTTAGCTTCTGCCTCAGTGCGCTATCATTGGTGAAAACAGGCAAATGCCAATCTTTTGCAACCTTAGCGATGACATCATCAACTTGCATCGATTTTGGCGCATCCACGGCCACAAATTTGCATTTCTCAGCAAGCTTCAGCGCATAAAAAGCTTTTTTTTGGGCTTGAGGCGAACCCTTTGCTGTGAGAAAGCCAAGCTCCTCTTTGACAGCAGAAAGCAAAATAAACTCTACATTACGATTCAGAAGCCGCCGCACTTCCTCAAAAATGTCAATTCTGAACTGGAGCGGAACAAACAAGGCATTAGAGTCCAAAATAACCTTAAGCGGTTCTTTCTTTGGCGCAACTGACATTTCCTTTTGCTCCTAACTGTTTTTTATGAGGATTCTGGTTTTAAACTGTTTGCTACTATAACTTTTAGCAGTTTCGTGTTTTGGGTTGCTTGTTTATTTTGCTTGAATTTACATTTACTTTAAATAACACTTACTTAAAGATTCAAGCTGATATTGGTGATTTATGTGCTCAACGAAAAATCCTGTGGTGCAGTAGTATTTTTTAAAAATCAAGAAGAAACAAAATATTTACTTTTACATTACGAGGCTGGGCACTGGGATTTTGTTAAGGGTAATGTTGAGGTAAATGAAACCGAAAAAGAAACCGTTCTGCGAGAACTTAGAGAGGAAACAGGCATTGTTGATGCACAATTCATTGACGGTTTTAGAGAAAGCATAACCTATTACTATCGACGACAAGGCGACACCGTGCACAAAGAAGTCGTGTTTTTCCTAATTCAATCTCAAACAGAGAAGGTTCAATTATCCTTTGAACACGTTGGCTATATCTGGCTAAACTATCAAGACGCCATGCAAAAGTTAACATTCAAAAACGCCAAAAGCACTCTGCAGAAAGCCTGCAATCACCTGAAGGCAAAAGAAATAATCAAGGCTTAACTTTTTACTAAGCCATAACCGATAAGGCGCCAACGCGCAGTAATCTTTCGGCTAATAGCAACTCGGCTGTCTGGAAGTGCGCAGATGGGTCTTGTCAACTGGAGTTTTATTACGTTCTGCTTTATCCCGATAACTTTGCCAACGTTCACTGCTGCACCAACGTGCAAAAGCAAGGTTTCGTCAGGGTTAATTTTTTCAACTTTTAGCTGCTCTTTTGTGCCGACAGCCCGCTCCAAAACATGAGTTTCCAACGTTAACTCTTTAACGATTGGCGGAAGCATACCAGTTTTGCCAACTATGCTACCTGTTAGACCATCAGCTTTAGAATATGCAGGGTCAAGCTGGGTTCCAACACCAACTAGTCCACCGCAGGTTGCTTCTTTCACTTCTTGTGCACCTGCGTGTAGGCTGACGATTTCGCTGATTAATGGGTTGTAAACGGTTTTGCCTTCGCGTTCCATGCTGACGCCTGGGCGTATCTCGATTTCTTCGCCGACAACAAACTTGCCCTGCGCAATTGTCCCACCAATAATTCCTCCTTCAAGCTCATCAATCATGGTTCCTGGCTTGTTCACATCAAAAGATCTAATCACGTACATTAGGGGCGGTTTGGTTTCGTCGCGTTTGGGAGTTGGAATAATCTGCTCAATAGCGGTGAGCAAAACGTCAATATTGATGTTACGTTGAGCTGAAAGTGGGATAACTGGAGCGTTTTCAGCTACGGTGCCTTTGACAAAATTTTTGATTTCGCGGTAACTTTCAAGTGCACGCTTCTCATCGACTATGTCAATTTTGTTTTGTACAATAATTATGTTCTTTATTCCGCTGACTTCTGCTGCGGCCAAGTGCTCCCGAGTCTGTGGTTGAGGGCAGGGTTCATCAGCGGCAATAACCAAGATTGCGCCATCCATGATAGCTGCTCCAGAAAGCATTGTTGCCATCAAGGCTTCGTGTCCTGGAGCATCAACAAAACTGATTGCCCGCTCAAAAACTGCTTCTGAATTGCACCGTTCACAGATTGGGTTTATAGTGTAATTGCTTGGGGGTTGGCAGTTTGGGCATTTATATATTGGCATGTCTGCGTAGCCAAGTTTAATGGTGATGCCTCGTTTGAGTTCTTCACTGTGACGGGAAGCCCACCGTCCAGTTAACGCTTGAACTAACGTTGTTTTTCCGTGGTCAACGTGACCTATAGTGCCAATGTTGACCTCAGGCTGCTTGGGCAAGACTTTACTTGGGCTACTCATAGTACCTTTTCCATAATACTTAATGAATTATCACAAATAACTATAGAAGTTAATAAGTTTTAAGATACCCAAAAAGAAAGTTCTATGCTTTTACTTCTTCTTGAGGAGCCTTGGCTTCCTGAGCAACAGCAGGCTTTTCAGTGATTTTCATGTTTATTTGAACAATCTCGTCAGTGATGACATCACCGCGGACAGTCTTACGTTTACGGTCACCCTTCTTTTTAGGCTTAAAACCTGTGCCACTACTCAATATGACATTTCGGCGGACACCACCATGAACGTTGCTACGCATTGGTGCACCGTCGCTATCTGAGCCACCTGTAATTTGTACTTTGTGAGCTGGCAGGTCAACTGCTGCGCCATCTAAGGTTTCACCGATTTTTCTGCCGATCAGTGGTGTTGCGCGTGCTTCTTCAAGCTCCACTATCTTTGAGGTTCCGTTTGGGTCTGAAACTATTACCTTGAACTTTGCCATTGAAATTATTCTCTCCAGCGGAGATATGAAGTTGGGCATCTCTCTATTAAGTATTATCTGAAAAAACCACGTTTAGCTTTGAAATAGTCAGAAAAGACCTAAAAGTTTAACATAAAACATGCTTGACCTACAAGTATAACATGCAAAATTTGGCAAAAAACTGTCGCACTATTTTTGAAAATATAACAATCTTCATTTCGGCAAAAGTTGAGTGTTTTCAGAGATTTAATAATTCAACATTTTTTTAGAGGGATGGTGCACACGAACAAACTTGTATAGGAAATGTTTCGAAGAAATGATTTCAAAGCTGATTTCTCGGGCATTTTTGGAATGGAAACTGGGACAGCATCAACATAAGATATGTTGCTCTATCGAATTAACAAAATGTAAACAAAAAATAAGAAAAAAGCAAAAATTTTGTTAAAAAATAAAGCATTAAAACAACAGTATTTTTTGCTGAGCTCACTTTTTTTAGTAACAATAGGCAATGTTTTAATCTAACTGTGAAATCTGCCTTTTGCTATGTGGCGCCTTCCGTTCTTCTTTCATGATATGTCATGGGGACTACTCACGGTTTTCATACCGTTATACGTAGTAGCCTTCCAAGACACAGGCATACTAGGTGGACCGCTACTTGCACTAGGAGTCATGTCTTCCATTGCGATTTTCTGCTCCATCCCAGCATCGTTTTTATGGGGCTACCTTTGCGATAAAACACGCCACTACAAAAAATTCATCCTAATCTCGTTTGCATCCATAGCCATCATCCTTTTCCTTATGACACTGTCCTTTGCCCAAAACTTGATTGTTTTTGTCATCCTCTACATTATTCTGCAAGTGCTACATGTTGCTCATGAATCACCAAAAAACGTGCTAATCACTGAGCATTACAGCCGTAGAGACTGGGAAAAATCCTTTGGTTTCTATGAAGGACTCACTGAAATCGGCTTCATAATAGGTTTAGCTGCTGGAATGATTATTTTTGCGTCATCACTTAGTTTTGCTGTCATGTCAGCTTACGCGTTTTATTTTTGTTGTATCCTAAGCGTGATAGCATTTGTATCAGCAATTGCAATGGTTGCAGACCCCTTAATGGTTTTTGAGCGTCGTTTAGTAGGCATAGAAAGAAAAATAGAGTACACCTGTCGCGGTATAGAATGCTCAACACGACTAATGGATGGGTTACGCGGGAAGGGTTCGCTTAAACAGGACAGTTTTAGAGGGTTTGCAGTTGCGATAATTTTGTTTTCTTTGGGTTCAAGCCTGTTTTTCACGCCTTTGCCAGTGTATTTAAAAGAGGCTTTTGGGGGACTACAACAATTCGTGTACCTTGCATACATTCTCAATTCTGTGGGAGCAACTATAGGATATTTTGTGATTTACAAAAAAGCAGAAACCCTAAACACCAGAAAACAAATGCCACGCTACATACTTTTAAGAAGCCTACTTGTTTTTGGGTTATTTGGTGCAGTGTGGTTTTCAATTGCGCCTACAATTGTGATTTGTGTTCTTCTGGTCTGTCTGGGCTTTGCTTTTGCCATGTTCTTTATCATGATGACATCTTTGGCTATGGAGATTATTCCGCAGGGAAAATCAGGGTTCTTTGACGGAATGGTAGGTTTAGGCACTGGCATAGGTGCGTTTCTTGGACCTTACTTAGCCAGCAACCTAAGTTTTGTTTGGATGTTTCTGATAGCTGCAGTGATCTTCCTGGCTGCGTACATAGGACTAAAAGTATTCCGTTAAAAAAAGAAAATGTTGGAGCCAAAAAAGGGCTCAGCTTAGAATGCTTATTCTGTGTGAACTCTGTAGAGGTCGATGTCTTCGCGCATGCTTGGTGTTAGTTCAAGGAAGTCGCGTACTGAGCGTTCAATGTCGCGTGACTGCGTAACATATCTGCCAACGATGAGGATGTCTGCACCTTGCTCTAAGGCTTCTTTGGCTGTTTCTGGCACGATGCCGCCTGCAACTGCGATGAGGTATTTCTTGTTTGGGAAGGCTTGACGTATCATTTTTATGCGTTCAAGACCACTGCTTCTGCCTGTTTCTTGGTCAATGCCCCTGTGAAGTATGACGATGTCTGGCAAGTCTTTGAGTGATTTGAGTTTGGCAAGAACATCTTCAACATTTAGCATGTCGATGACTGCGTAGATTCCTAGGCGTCTGGCTTCTTGCACTGTTGCATCAAGAGTTTCTGGTGGTGCAAGACCTGCTGCGACAACTGCATCTGCAGTGTCTTCATAGGCTATGTCGACTTCAACTTTGCCCACATCCAAGGTTTTCAGGTCGGCGATGACGAATTTGTCTTTGGCTGCTTGGCGTATTTCGTTGATGACTTTTGTGCCGTAGCGTTTAATCATGGGTGTTCCGACTTCAACGATGATTCTGTCACTTCCAGGTAGCTCCGCGAGAACTTTCTTTGCACCTTCAAGGTTTGGTGCATCAAGCGCTATTTGGAGGTATGGTGGTCTCCAGAGGCGTGGAACTTTGAAGCCCATAATGGGGTGCTTTGCACGGTCTTTGTCATAGTTTACCTTGTCAATTGATGGGTACTTCTTGAGTGCTCGTTGTAGCGCCATCTTGGTTGCACCGTAGTTGTACTGGTAGATTTTGCGGTAATCAGTTGCTTGTGGGTGTATGAAAACGCTGCAGATAATTACCCAATCGTCAAGTTTGTCAACTGGGATTACGCCTTCTTCTGCTGCGTCTGCTATTGCTTTTGCAACGGCTGCTTGTGCTGGACCGAAAATTTTGCCTGTGTCTTCCATGTTTTTAACGGTGACTTTTGGAACAATAAGCGTGTGTGGTTTAGGTGGAAGGTTTGGCCTGATAACTGCGAGCAAGGGTGTGTGCCCTGCGGAGAGGCTGGTCATGCCGTTGGCAAAGGCTAACCCTACTGGACCTGATTTGTCACCTACCATGAGGTCTACGTGGGCGACTTCGTTTCCTTCACCCACTAAAGCTTCGCCTATGAGGTATGCGTTTCCTGAGGTTTGTGGTGTTTCATCTGCAAGTAGTGTCGGTGCGTAGTCAATGATGTCTTTAAAATCGACATTAAATTCTTTTAACCATGAGTAAAGTGTGTCACGGTGAATGTCCATTTCTTTTGCGGTTCCGATTATTGTCGGTTTTGTCGGCTTATTTTTTAAGCTAATTTCCTTTTTTGCTGCTTCGTTGAGGATTTTGATAAATTCTTCTCTTGTTTCTGGCTTTTTAACATCTGTTCCCGACATTTAGTTGTCCCCTTCGGTTTCTGTAGAGCAGCCTGTATTTAAGAGTGTCGGAGATAGTGTTGATTATTTAGGTCACATGTTACAGGTTTTAACGCTTTATTGTCGGAGCAAATTTCCATTCAGGGACGAAGCGTTTTTTATCATCAAACGTATATCCTTAAGGTTCAATGGTCAGTAACAGAAAATTGGGGTAGAATCAAATGTTATGGATTAATTGGGCATGTTTAGGCGCATTTATTGCAGGGTTCATTTTATTTGTTTACGGTGCCAACGCTTATGATGCATTCGTCGGCTGGACTGGAGTTTTTATAGGCATCGGCGGGATTGCAGTGTTTATTGTTTATCACGTGTACAAGGAATTAACTAAAGAGCAGCCTCCAATTCAAAAACCGTAAAGTTCACCATATTTTTCCTCAAGATACCGCAAGTAAGCTTTAGAGTCAACGGATGAGCCAGTGATTTTTTTGATTAAATCCTGTGGGTCATACAGGTCGCTTTGGCGGTGCACGTTTTCTTTGAGCCAACTGTTGATGTTTTTGAGGTTTCCATCTTTGAGTTGACTTTGCCAGTCGGGCAGGGTTTTAGCCATAGCCGCCATTATTTGACCACTGTAAATATTACCCAACGTATAGCTTGGGAAATACCCAAACAAGCCACTTGCCCAATGCGTATCCTGCATCACACCCTCCGAATCATCCAAAACATCCACTCCAAGATAATCCTTGTATTTTTGGTTCCAAACCATCGGCAACTCATCCACGCTGATTTTATCTGCAAAAAGGTCACGTTCGATTTCAAAGCGGATAATTATGTGAAGACTGTAAGTTACTTCGTCGGCTTCAATTCGGATTTTAGAAGGTTCAACCCTGTTTATTGCGTGGACAAATGGTTCCAGTTCAATGTTGGCAAGGCTTGGCGCGGCAGCTTTTAGTTTGGGCAGAAAACCTGTCCAAAAAGCCCGTGAGCGCCCAACAATGTTCTCGTATGTTCTTGATTGAGATTCATGAATGCCATAGGAACAAGATGAACCAACGGGTTGCCATTGCCATTCAGGAGCAAGGTTTTGGTCATAGAGCGCGTGTCCTGACTCGTGCAGTACTGAAAAGATTGAGCTAGCATAGTTGTTTTCGTAGTAATGGGTTGTTATACGCACATCATCATAATATCCAGTTGTAAACGGATGCTCAGTTTCGTCAACTCTGCCGCCAGCAGAAGACGACGTGGTATCATAACCCAAGGTTTGAGTGAGTAGTTGGGTGATTTTGCGTTGATTCTCAACAGGCACGGGCACATGAAGAATTGAAGTGTCAATGGGGGTTTTGCTGTTTTGGATTTTTTGCAGAAGCGGCTTTAACCCCGTCAACAGCTGGTTAAATGTGTGGGTTATTGCTGAAGTTGACATTTGAGGTTCAAAATTATCAATTAAAGCATCATAAGGCGTTTTGACCTCTTTGACAGGCATCAAAAGCTCAGCAGCCTGCTTACTTAAATCCAAAAGTTTTTGCAAATCACCTTTAAAAGTGTCAAAGTTTTTTTGGGCTTTAGCTTTTTTCCAAACATTAACAGTTAAGGCTTCCTGCTTTGCCAAGTCAGACACCAACTGGTCAGGAAGTCTTATTTGTTCACGGTAACTTTTTTTGGCAAGGTAAATGTTACGTTTTTCCACTTGACCTAAATTGTTATACTGAAGGTCTGTGGTGATTTCATCTAAAAGTTTGCCTATTTCGGGGTCAGTGCTCATTTTGTGCTGCACACGGCTCATTAGAGCTAATTGGAGACTACGTTGCTCCACAGCTTTGGGAGGCATCATGGTTTCCATGTCCCAGTGAATTATGCCTAAAGCTGTTCCAAAAACCAGGGGATTCTTGATTTTTTCAAGCAAACGGGTATAAGATAAGTTTAGTGAGGTTGACAAGACTGCTTTCGCCTAAGAAGGGTTATGGCTTTGGAGGTTTATTTACTGTTTGCAACATTCTGCGGATTTATTTTCTGAAGTGGAAAATTACCATGCTTTTGACTTAAAAATGTACTAAAAGCGTATAAACCCCTTTTTATTTTATGTCAGAAACATCAGGGACAAAGGGGACTTAAACATAGGCTGCGGTATCTTTGGAGTTATAAACTACGATAACCAACCGGTTTTCCCGTACGTTTACTGGGGTCTTAGAGCGCAAAACCATAGGGGACACCAATCACACGGATTTTTAACCTTAAAAGATAACAAATATTACATTTCAAAAAGTCTAGATTTAGTACCAAGAATAAAAAGCAGAGACATAAACGGGTGGCTTGACCGCCTACCAGGCTCCATCGGCATCGGCAATGTCCGCTACACAACCTCAGGCAAATGCGATGATGAATCACTCATCCGCGGAACCCAACCGGTCATGGGGTCAACAGACAAAATCCAGTTAGCCCTCTCATTTAACGGCAACATCGTCAGCACCGCGCACCTAAAAAAAGAGATGCAGGAAAACTTTTCTAATTTTAAGTACACCTGCGACTCCGATATTGTGTGCCATAAACTTTTGCTTGGACTAAAAAACGGCAAAAGCCTATCCGAAGCCGTCCACGATACCATGTTAGCTTTGGATGGAGCCTTCTCCGTGACAGGCATAACTGGCGATGGAAGGTTTTTTGCTTTCAAAGACCCCTACGGAATAAAACCCCTCTGTGCAGGCCATGACCCACACAACAAAACTTTTGCCTTTTCATCTGAAACAGTCAGCTTAGACATGAACGGGTTTGAGCGAGACTTTGAATTACACCCAGGCGAACTGGTCACAGTCTCAAAAGACGGCTTCACCCGTGAACAAATCATAAAAAATCCCCACCACGCATTCTGCTGCTTTGAATACGCTTATTTTGCAAGACCCGACTCACGCTTTAACGGCAAATACGTGTATGAAATCCGTGAAGAGTTCGGAAGAAACATCGTTAGAGAGTGCCCTGAAATCTCCAAGGATGCAGACATTATTTTATCAATTCCTGAAACTGGCGATGACCCCGCTATGGGTGTTCATGAAGAATCAGGATTACGATGGGAACGCGCGTCTAGGCGGCACCGTTACGTAACCGAAAGAGCTTTCATACTTTTAAACAATGAACGTTTCAGCACAATTGACAAGAAAATCAACATTTTAGGCAACAGAGTCAAAGGCAAAAGAGTAATCATAACTGAAGACAGCGTCGTGAGAGGCGACACCACAAAAGTAATCATCGAAAAACTGCGCAAGTCAGGAGCCACAAAAATCCATGTTTTCATAACTTTCCCAAGAATCATTGGACCCTGCTTCTATGGCATCGACATGTCAACTTATGGGCAACTGGTCGGTTCCAGAAATACTCCTGAACAAATCGCAAAAATTATCGGTGCAGACACAGTTTGCTACCAATCTATTGATGCCATGGTGAAAGCTACCGGACAGAAGCGTGACGAATTATGTATGGCATGCATTACGGGCAAGTATCCAACACCGCTGGCTCAGCAGATGGCTGATGAAATGAAAAAGAAGTTCCTTGAAGGCTACAAAGAGAAAGCCCGAATCTATGAAGACGAGGAAAAAACAGGCACTGAGCAGTAACAAAGCAAATTAAGTGTTGATGCATTTTCTCTTAACCAAGATACGAGTAGGTGGGCTTTGAATGGAAAAGATAGGTGTACTAGTGGTTTCTTATGGCTCAAGAGAAGCCGCCATGGTTGACGCGCTCTCCAGAAGCACAAAATATCAAGTAGAACTCTACATTGCCGATAAACAACAAAACCCCTTCAACGCAGAGAGGGCAACCAAACACGCAATAATTCCAAGTTTGGACGCGGGCGAAATCACCAAGTTCGCTCTGGCAAACAAGGACAAAATCCGCTTCGCCCTGGTTGGCTCAGAAAAACCTATCATAGAAGGCATCCGAGACCAAATCGAGCAGCAAACAGGCATCCCAGTAATCTGCCCCAAA
Organism: Candidatus Bathyarchaeota archaeon; assembly: GCA_026014585.1. Classification (NCBI taxonomy): domain Archaea; kingdom Thermoproteati; phylum Candidatus Bathyarchaeota; species Candidatus Bathyarchaeota archaeon. Next base: position 26,851 of record JAOZIA010000025.1, read on the forward strand.
CAAAAATACGCCATAGAACTCAGCAAAGTAGAACAACGCCTGCTATTCCAAGAAATCGCACCTGAAGCCAACCCACGCTTCAAAGTATTTAACCCTCAAGACTACACAAGCCAAGACTCCGTTAAAACCGACGTTTACAGGTGGCTAGACGAACTCAATAATCAAGCGGTGGTTAAACCTGACAAGCCAGCTGCGGGAAAAGGTGTTGGTGTCTGGGGTGACCACTTCACCACGCGAGAGCAGCTTTTTGAGCATTTCATGTCCAGCTTCAAATACGGCTCAGTCATCATCGAGGAAAAAGTTGACGGAGAAGAAACCAGCTTCATGGCGTTTTGCGATGGCAAACACTTCATTGCCCTTCCAGACACCCGAGACTACAAACGCGCCTTCGACGATGATGCAGGACCCAACACGGGCGGCATGGGCTCATACAAAGGCGTAGGCGATCGTTTACCCTTCATATCTGCCGCTGAACGCGAAATGGCACTTGAGTTAGGCAACAAAATTTTCAGCAAATGGCAAGCAAAAATCGGCGACGACACCGCCCTTCGTGGTGTGCCATTGTATCTTGCGTTTATGCACACGGGAAAGGGAATCAAAGTTTTAGAAAACAACAGCAGACCTGGAGACCCCGAAATCATGAACCTGCTACCAATTATCAAGGATGATTTTGTTGATGTGTGCTTTAAGATGATTGAGGGCAACTTAACAAAAATTCAACTTGAAAAATCAGCCACCGTCTTAACCTACAAGGTTCCCGCGGATTATGGCGGCTATAGCGAAGTGTTCCCAGGCAAAGTTGACAAAACCAAAACTAACACGCCAGTTGACCTCACCAAAGCGTATGGACTGCAAAGTAAATACGGCGATAAAATCCGCATTTACCCAGGCTCAATGGAACTACGCAATGGCAAAAACTATGCGCTTAAGTCGCGGGCGGTTGGGGTTTTAGGTGTTGGTGAATCCATTGAGGAAGCCAGACAAATCAGTCTAGAGGGCATAGCGGCTATTGTTGGTGGGGAACTTTGGAGTCGAACTGACATTGCCGCCCAAAAACACATTGACCGAAGCATCGCGCACATGGAGAAGCTGAGGCAGAAAGCGTGAAGCGCATCTTTGTAACTGACTGCGAAGGCCCAATCAGCAAAAACGATAACGCCTACGAGTTAGCAGCCCAATTCATCCCAAACGGTGGCAAGCTCTTTAGCATATTAAGCAAGTACGATGACGTTTTAGTGGACGTGTTTGAGAAGCCCGAATACACTGCGGGCAGCACGCTTAAGCTGATTTTGCCCTTCTTCAAAGCCTACGGCATCACCGACACCCAAATGGAACAATTCTCACAAGAAAACATTGTCTTAATCGCAGACACCCAACAAACCATGCAACACATCCAAAACCTAACCGACACCTTCATCGTAAGCACAAGCTACGAACACTACATCAAGGCACTTTGCAACACCATAAATTTCCCCTTCAAAAACACGTACTGCACCAAATTACGCCTCGACCAATTCAGCATGACCGATATAGAAAAAGAGGACCTCAGAGAGGTAGCGCAGGAAATCGCGGGCATGTGCATAATTGAAATCCCGCCTGGCGCAAAAGACTATGAACCCTTCTGCGAACGCGACATGATCGCGGTGAATCGTCTGGATGAGATTTTCTGGGACCAAATGAAAAGAAAACACTCAGGAAAAATAATCAATGACGTAGTCACGGTTGGCGGAGAACAAAAAGCAGAATCCATCAAAGACGCCGCAGAAAAATTAGACGTTAACCTCGGGGATGTTATGTATGTAGGCGACAGCATAACCGATGTGGAAGCCTTTCAGCTTGTTAGGGAAAACGGCGGCTTAACTGTCTCGTTTAACGGCAACAGCTACGCGGTTCGCAATGCGGAAGTGGCGGTTTTGGCTGAGAGTAATTTGGTGACGGCGGTTTTAGCGGACCTGTTTGTTAAGAAGGGTAAAGAAGAAACCCTAAAAGTAATCACCGCATGGAACCCGCAGACACTGGAAAATAGCGGCGTAGACAAAGCATTGCTAAAACTGTTGCTGTCAAACCCAGATGGGTTGCCGAAGGTTCAAATAGTTACATCTCAGAATATCCAAACATTAGAAACAGAAAGCAGCGCATTTCGTAAGAAAGTGCGTGGAGTAGCAGTTGGAAGGTTAGGTTAAATGAGTAAAATTGAAGTTGAAGACACATTTATTGAAGCATTCAGTGGCATCTACTGCCGAGTAATCATAACCGCAGATGACCAAGAAACCCTGCGCAAGGCAGCTGAGCACGCCACCGCAACGCCCTCCGTTGTCATTAACAGGGTCGAAGCAGGAATCGAGCGGTACCTCAAACCAGAAGAAACCCCTGACGGCAGAGTCGGCGCGCTGTTGCAGTTTTGGGGCGGATTAAACCTGAAAACCTTTGAGGATTCCCTGCGGAAGTTCCAAAATGAACTCTCGTATCGCATCCGCCAAGACATCCTTGTCAAGCCCTTCACCGCCGTGTATGATGCGCTCCCGAATCCCGAGGGTAAACTGGACATGATGGAGACCGTTGGGCACTGCGGCGACGGCTACGAATGGGTTGAGCAGCGGCATGGCAGAGAAGTCATCGTTGTGCCGCTTATGGTTCCCGATTTTGTAATTGAGCACTATTTGGGCTGGGCACATGGGGTTTCAGGCGGCAACTTTTGGATCATGTGCACAACTAAGCAGGCGGTTAAGGAGGCGGGACAAAAAGCCCTCGACGCAGTCCACAGCGTGGATGGCGTGATTACTCCGTTTGATGTGTGTTCTGCTGGCAGCAAACCCGAAACGCATTTCCCCAAGATTGGCCCCACAACCAACCACTACTACTGCCCAAGTCTTAAGGAGCGTTTGGGTGAGGAGTCTAAGGTTCCTTTGGGGGTAAACTATATTGCCGAGGTAGTGTATGACGGTGTCTCCTTAGAAGCTGTAAAAGCAGCCACTAAAGCGGGAATCCAAGCAGTCCTCGGTGTTGAGGGCGTGGTGCGGGTTTCAGCGGGCAACTACGGCGGCAAACTCGGAGAATACAAAATCCAATTAAAAGAGTTGTTGATATGACAAAATTTGATGTTATCGGTTTTGGAGCCCTAAACGTTGATTCGCTCTTTAAAGTAGACAAAATCGCAGGCGCAGAAGAAGAAAGCTCCGTTATAGACTACTCAGAATCCTGCGGAGGCTCCGCGGCAAACGTGATGGTTGGCTTAGCACGGTTGGGCTGCAGAACAGGCTTTATTGGCAAAGTTGCGGATGACCGCGAGGGCAAAATGCACCTTGACGCTTTCAAAGCCGAAGGCGTAAACACAGAGGGCATCACGGTGGCTAAGCAGGGCAGAAGCGGCTTAGTCATGGGCTTTGTGGACAAGAAGGGGCAACGCGCACTCTACATTAACGCCGGCGCTAACGATTTTGTGGAGCCCCGAGAAATCAAATGGGAATACGTCAGCCAAACCAAACTACTCCACTTAACATCCTTTGTTGGCGAAAAATCGCTTCGAACCCAGAAGAAACTGGTTGGTTCGCTGCCGCAGGGCGTGGAAATCAGCTTTGACCCCGGCTCAGTATACGCACAAAAAGGCTTCGCAGCAATTGAACCCCTAATCAGAAACGCCTCAGTCATGATGCCAAACGCCCTAGAACTGGAACTACTCACGGGCGAATCCGACTATCAAAAAGGTGCAAGAGTACTAATTGATGCGGGTGTTAAAATTGTCGCGGTTAAACTTGGCGCCAAAGGCTGCTACGTAACAGATGGCACCGAGCAATGCAGAGTTGAAGCCTACAAAGTCAACGCCACCGACACCACAGGCGCAGGCGACGCATACTGCGCAGGCTTCCTATACGGAATAATAAACCAAAAAACCCTAACCGAATGCGGACGACTAGGCAACTGGGTAGCATCAAGAAAAGTAACAAAAACAGGAGCAAGAACAGGCTTACCATACGAAAAAGATTTGGCAACATTTGGTTGAACTAACGCCTGATAGAGATGAACTGCTGACAAACTAAGGCAACAAATTCAAGAGTACAATAACAAAACTCACTATAATCATTTAAAGCAAAGGCTAACTATTGATGCAGTATGGATAGCTTACAAAACGTTGGAAGAGGGTCATCCGAAAACAAACCAAAATCCAAATACACACCAAGTATTCCTGATAATGGTGTACCAGCAAACGCTCCATGCCAGTGCCCTTATTGTAGAACAAAAACCACTGCAACAGCTATTGAATGGACTTCAGACAAGTGGATTTGTAAGTGTGATAACGGCAAATGTGGAAAAACATTCTTTGCAGATGTAGAATACAATAGTGCAATCCAAGATTATGATGATAAAATCACACTTTATTTTGACATTCTCGCAACCTATCCCAAAGTTGTGGCTGAAAAACATGTTAGCATCCCCGAAAACATATGGGCTGACTACGCAGAGGCATCAAATTGCTTCAATGCTGATTCATACAAAGCAACAGTCGTTATGTGCCGTAGGACACTCCAAAATGTCGGCGTTAAAAAAGGCGCTACAAAGAAGTATGTAAAAGGTGGTTGGATTCCGCTTAAAGAACAGATAAAGTCAGCTTTTCCACAAAAAGAATATCCACTAATCAATCAACTTACCGATGCAATAAAATTCTTGGGTGACTATGGAGGGCACCCTAACGATGACGGCATAGACCAAGTAACAAAAGAAGATGCAGAAACAATACTAGATTTTACTTTTCAAATTCTGAAGATAGTATTTATTCAACAATGGGAAATTCAGAAAATCCTTGACAAAAAAACAGCCTCAAAAAAATAATCAAAACACTATTTCTTAACATCCACTCAATTGATACCCAAATATAAAGAGCACTGTTGTTTTTACGAGTTAAGCCCGAATTTTAATGGCGGGGGGTTCTGTTAGGTTTTAGTTTAGTTTTTGTATTGGAAGGTGTAGTGGGTTTGTTTTTTGTTTTGGTGTTTTATGAATGCTTTAAAGCCTGCTTGGTTGATGCATTTGATGAATAGTTCGCGCTGCTGACTGGGCGTCAGGTCTGTTACGTCATACTGCTTGGCGCTCTGCATTTCTCAGACCCACTTTTTTCGAGAACTGTTACTTTTTGGGTTTTTAGCAACCAATCGCACTGAAGGCTTTGGCTGATTTCTTCTTCTATTTGGCTGTTTGATATGTTTTCGGCTTCTGGAACCAAGTTAATGGTGATTATGGCTATTTTGTTCATGTTTTTTTCTCCTGTTGGGTTTCTTTTGGGTTTACATATTGGGCAACTACCCTGCCGCATTGTGGGCAGTGCACGTGGTAGCCTTTGGGATAGCTTGGGTCACCTGATACTTTTGCGCTTTTTTTGGGGATTATGCAACCGCAAGGACAGCTCCAAGCTTTTGTATTTTTTATGGGCAATTGGGGCAGGTGTATCTTTGTGGACGGCTGCGTTTTTATCCACCACTACAAATAGTATTACTTAGTAGTATTAAAGATTTTATAGTAAGAAAAAGTAGAAACAATACTTAAACTACAAGCCAAGCCATAATCAACCATGCCACGAAAAGCAAAAAAGAAAATCAGCCTATCAATCGACTCTGGCTTGCTTGAATGGATAGACCAAAACGTCTCAAACTTCACGTTCCAAAACCGCAGCCACGCAATCGAGCAAGCAGTTTGCCGTATGAAAAAAGAAATGAATCAATAATTCTTCTATTTTGTGATTTCTGTATGGTGTTTTTTGGTGTTGCCGTTATTATTTCTTAACTTATTCTTAACTTGTTATTAACTTTTTTTATATCTTTACATGAGCTTCTGCTCTACGGAAGCAACCCAAACATGGATTGGCAAAAATACGCATGGGTAAAGCGAGGCAGCAGGCGCCAAAAAACATTGGAGCTATTTAGCAAAACAAGCAACCCATTGTCGATAAATGATGTGCATGAAAAATCCAAAATCGCCATTGCCCAAGCATCGGTGACCATAGCCGAGTTGGAAACTGCTGGACTAATCAAGTGCCTAAACACTCAAGATAAAATCGGAAAACTCTACCTCATAACGGAAGAGGGAAAAGAAATAATTACAAAAATAAACGCCTAAATATGCTGTTGAGCTGGGTCACATAAAATGTTGGAAAGCGAAAGCAAAATAGTAAACCGACCAACCCAAACAGGGGGAAAACAGTACGACAAAATATTCATCTATGTCCCCACAGAAGTCGCCAAAGACAGCGCATTCCCCTTTACGGCAAACCAAAAAGTCAAAGTAAGAATTGACCCAGAAAACAAACGCCTAATAATAGAAAAAACCCAATAACCCCTCTTCATTTTGTTTGCAGCTTGAGGCAATTCCTGCCCAAATTTACAACATTCATATTTGGAGCCTAATAGCCAACCTATGCAGAATGATAGAGAGAGGTCACCGTTTCTATTTGGTGCCTATTAGAAATTCTATGCAGAATCTATAGAGGGGTAGAGTGGGGGGTTTAGGTTTTGGTTAGGTTGTCGATTATGCTTTGGAATATGAGTTTGCCATCGCCATACATCATCATTTGCTGCTGACTTGTCCAGTTGGGTTCTTGCCACCAGTACATTGCCCGTTCGGGATGCGGCATTAAGCCGAAGATGTTGCCTTCGCGGTTGCATACGCCTGCGATGTCATAGAAGCTGCCGTTGGGGTTAGTGGGGTACTTGCCGTCTGCGGTTTCGCCGTTTTTGTTGCAGTAGCGGAAAACCAGCATATCCTCATCAACCAGCCGCCGAAGAAGCGCGTCTTCTTTTTCTTTTGCAAACAGCCAGCGTCCTTCCCCATGCGCAATCGGCATAGAGAGCACTTTGCCTTGCGGAATCTTGTTGGTGAAGAGGCATTTGCCGCGGTTTTCCAATTTGAGATGTATCCATTCGCACTTGAAACCCGAAGGAATGTTGGTGGTTAATGTAGCCTCGGGAATTGGGCTCATGCCTTCAAATCCTGGCAGAAGTCCGTATTCGACAAGGATTTGGAAACCATTACAGATGCCCAATATGGGTCTGCCCTCGTCAATGAAAGCACGCATCTGCTTACCCAATAGTGCATCAAGGTGCCGAGCGAAAATCACGCCAGAACGCACATAATCGCCAAAGCTGAAGCCGCCGGGGAAAACCAGTGCGTGATAATCCATCAGGCTACGTTTGCCTTTGACCAGTTCGTTAACGTGTACGACTTCTGCTTGGGCGCCTAGTTCGGTGAATGCTCTTGCGGTTTCGGCGTCGCAGTTGGTTCCGCCCACACGCATCACGCAAACTTTGATTTGTTCGGGGTGCATTAGGCGTTCACCTCGCTGTTTAGGGTGCGTTTCCAGCTATGCATTAGCTCGGGTAGGGATGCTTCCACGATTGTTTCTCCGTTTAAGCCTGTGATTTTGAGCTTGGGTTCTTTGGTGACTACGCCGATTTGGCTGCATACTTTGCCTTTCATTAGGGCTTCAAAGTCGTTTCTGTCTTCAGGAACGATTTCGATTAAGAATCGGCTGTTGGACTCCGAGAATAAGATGAAATCGTTGCGCTCTAAATCTTTACCTAAAACCTCACGCAAATCAAGCGCCAAGCCTAAGCCGCCTGCAAACGCCATCTCCGCAGCCGCCACTGCCAAACCGCCCTCGGAGAGGTCATGACAAGACCGCACCATGTTTTCGTCGATGGCTGCTGTTACAGCTTTGAAGGCGCGTTTGGCTTTTGCGCCGTTGACTTTGGGCACGCTTGCGCCTAAAAAGCCCTTTAAGCGGTAGTATTCGGAGCCGCCCAACTCGTTATAAGTGTCACCGACGAGATACAGCAGGTTGCCTTCGGCTTTAAGCTCCATGGAAGTCACCGATTGAATGTTTGGAACCACACCAACACCAGTGATAAGCAGAGTTGGTGTGACGGGCCCCAATGGGGATTCATTGTAGAGGCTGTCTTTGCCCGAAATAAACGGCGCCTTAAACTCTTTAGCAAACTTGTAACACGCCTGACAAGCCCTAACCAGCGAACCCAAACGCTCAGGCTTCTCTGGGTTACCCCAAGTGAAATTATCCAACAAAGCCACACGACGCCCACCAACCGCGATGTTGTTTCGCATTGCCTCATCAATCGCCGAAGCCGCCATCCAATACGCATCAATCTTGCCATACTGCGGATTCATGCCACACGAAATCACCAACCCCTTCAACGAATCATCCAGCGGTTTGAGCACTGCGGCATCGTTTGGTCCCGCGTACTCACCCTGAAGCGGTTTGAGGGCGGTGTTGCCTTTGACTTCGTGGTCGTAGGTGCGAATGACGCTTTCTTTACTGGCAATGTTGGGTGCCGCGAGTAGTTGTAGTAGGATTTCTTTGAGGCTTTTGGGTTCCTCAAACTCGGGCTCAACCTGTTTGGGGGCTTCGATAACTGCGACCTTTGAGCTTTCGCAGGGGTTAAACAGGAAATCCATATCCATATCCGCAACGCATTCGCCGTTGTGGTTGAGTTTTAGCCTGCGCTCGGTGGTGAGGGTTCCAATCGCGGTTGCTGCCACATCTTCTTTCTCAAAAATTGCCATAACGGCGTCGAGGTTTTCGGGGGGCACGGTGATTAGCATGCGTTCTTGGGATTCACTGATGTATATTTCCCACGGAGCTAACCCCGCATGTTTGAGAGGGATTTTGCTCAGGTCAACTGTTACGCCACAGTTGTATTTTTCTGCGGTTTCACCTACTGCTGAGGACAAGCCACCACCTCCAAGGTCAGTGGTTGCCGAGGCTAAACCTGAGTCGCGAATTTCGATGATAGCACGTTTGACTTTTTCTTCCTCGATGGGATCGGCAATTTGAACTGCTGGACGACTGATTTCTTCGGATTTCTCTGTTAGTTCGGCTGAGGCAAAGGTTACGCCGTGGATGCCGTCGCGTCCTGTTTTGCCACCCGCAATCACTATGTAGTGTCCTACGGTGGCGTGTTTGGTGAATTTGTCAAGGGGCAGAGTGCCGATGCATCCACAGTAAACAATCACGTTGCCCGTGTAGGAATCGTCAAAGTAGATGGCTCCGTTGACGGTTGGGATGCCCATGTTGTTTCCGTAAGCGCTGATGCCCGCAGTGACGCCTCGATAAACGTACTTGGGGTGCTTAACGCCATTGGGCAACTTGTTATAATCATAATCCAGTGGACCAAAGCCCAGCACGTCTGTGCATGCGATGGGGTCAGCCCATACGCCCAAAATGTCGCGGATAACACCGCCAACGCCCGTGGCTGCTCCGCCAAAAGGTTCCACTGCGGATGGGTGATTGTGAGTTTCAACTTTTGCTGCAATTCCTACGCCTTTGTCGAATTTGACTATGCCCGCGTTGTCCTCAAAGACGCTAAAGCACCATGGGGCACGGATTTCTTGGGTGGCTTTGGCTATGTAGCTTTTGAAGAGGCTCTCGATTTGCGTGTTGCCGATTTGGATTTTGTCTTTAAACGTTTTGTGGCAGCAGTGTTCGCTCCAGGTTTGGCTGATGGTTTGGAGTTCCACATCAGTTGGGTTACGGTTCTGGCTGGTGAAGTAGGTTTGGATATCTTTCATTTCGGGTAGGCTTAGTCCGAGTGCGAGTTCGTTGCTGGCTTCTATGAGTTGCTCATCTGTGGCTGTGGCTATGTTTAGTTCGATGATGTCGGGGCGGGTTTTGTTGCGGACAAAGAGGGCAGGGTTCATTTTTGCTCCTCAATTGTAATGGTGAAGTTGTCTTTGGTTGGATTAGCCAAAAGGCGTTTGCTCATTTCTTCAGCTTTCGCTTTGGCTTCTGCGGGGCTTTTTGCTTCAAAATTTATTGTGTAGACTTTGCTTACGTCTACGGTGGTGACGTTGTAGCCTAATTCTTTGAGAAGGTTCGCTGTGGTTTCGCCTTCGGGGTTGCTGTGTCCCGGTTTGAGGCTGACTTCGATTTTTGCAGCGTAGTTCATAGCCGATAATGGCTATATTTGAGATTTAAACGCTTTCATCACATAAAATGCAAAATTAGGCTAAGAGCAATTTCTTGCCCTTGTGCTGCACTGTGATTTTTTGGTTGTCAGTTACTTTGCCTATGATTTCGGGTTTTTCGCCTGCCTGCTCCAGTGTCATCATTGCTTTGTCGGTTTCGGATTTGTCAATTATTATGCCAAAGCCCCAGCCCATGTTAAACGTAGTAAACATTTCCTCATCCGTTATAGTGTAGCCCAGTTCCGCTGCGGTTTTCTGGATTACGCCGAAGATGGGTTGTGGCTTGAAATTGTTGAATTCAAAGCCGATGCCTTTTGAGTAGTTGAAGAGGTTGCCGAATTTGGTGTAGGCGTCTCCTGTTATGTGTACGGCGGCTTTCACCTTCACTTTACGCAGAAGCGCAAGGAAGGGTTTGACGTAGATTTTTGTGGGCTCCAACACTTCCAAACCCACCTCACGGCTTAAACCTTCAGGGGTCTCCTCGGGCAGGTATTTGCCGCCCCAAGCCTTAAAGAGGATTTTTCTGACCAGTGTGATGCCGTTGCTGTGCACTCCACTGCTGGCTAAGCCGATGATTGGGTCACCAGCGTTTATGCCTTCGCCTGTGACAATGTCTTGCTTTTCCACTTGCCCAATTGAAGCAACGACCATGTCAAAGCCCGTGCCCGCGTGCAAGCCGTTGATGATTTCTGCTACGTCCCCTATTTCGCCGCTGACGATGGGGCACTCGGATTGGACTGCTCCGTCAATTACGCCTTTAAGCCAGTCCTTAACTAATTGGGGGTTGCTGGCTTGAGCATGAATATTATCGGAAACTGCAAGGGGAGCTGCACCGCTACGAATAACGTCGTTAACCGCCATTGCGACCGCATCAACGCCGATAGTGTCGTACTTGTCCATGAGTTCCGCGAGCAGAACCTTGGTGCCTACGCCTTCAATGGTGAGGTCTAAGTACGTGTTTGGGGTTTGTTGGAAAATGTTGCTATACGGCAGGTGCACGACGGGTCCAAACTTGTTAAACTGGTAAGTGTCCTTTAGCATTGAGAGGGCTTTTTTGGATTCGTGACGCTGGTCTCGGTCAACGCCCGCGTCGGTGTAAGTGTAATTTTTCGGCAACCCAGATTTCTCCTTGTTCACACCTATTTTCGGATAAGTTAGAGATAACAATTATGCTTGCGAGAAGAAATAATACGCACTGAACACAAAGACAAAACCAAATTTGGACAATCAATGAGGTTGATTTACCTTTCAGCCTTTGCTTTGAAAAGCAAAAGCTTAAATTTAGACAGATATAAAAACCAAAATGGCTTCTGCCAGCAGAGATGAAAGTAATATGGACATAAACATGAGCATGAACCCAAGTGATATAGGAAGTTTGGTTGTGCTTCCGGTTATCTTTTTGGTTATATGCATTATTAGGTCAAGAAAACCGCAAGGTAGCATTATTTTTGGCTTAATTGCAGTTGTTGCTGGAGCACTTGAGCTTATTTATGTCAGCGCAGGTGCATTGTTTGTCGTTGGTTTATTGTTAAATCCAAACCCTCCAAGTCTTAATGGTACAACTTCGCTTGATTATTATGGCTTAACATTATTCCTTCCAATACTTGTGGTAATAGCAACTGCTTCATTAGCGCTCGGCACTTGGTCGCTGGCTATGAAAGCAAAACAAAATGTCCGCTAAAGTAAATTTTTAACAATCTTTTCCTATGTTTGGATTTATAGTCTCCATAAATCTTCAGCATGGTTTCTGGCAGCATTTGCTGAGCAAGGTTTTTGTTTGTCAACTGCAGATATCCTGTGATTAGTTTGCCCACCCCAAAATATCACATCTACATACAATACGCCGAAGCTGAGAAGACCGGGTTTCGCTTCAACCTAACTCATGAGGAACTCAACCGCACCTTTACCGAATACTATTCAGCCAGCAAACCGTTTTGGTTCATGGGCAGACTCCTAAATCCCAGCAAAGTCATAAAAGCAGTCATCTTCTGGTCCTATGAAACAGCCGACAAACTAAAGTTGCCCAACGGGGAAAGTCTTGTTGCCTGCAAAGACAAAAAATACCAAATTGAAAACATCCTCAAAAGCAAAGTCATGGGCACGTATATGTGCACGGAACAATTTGTACAACCAACCCAAACCCCAGAGCCCAATTTTCCAAAAGAAGCAACTGCGACTACTCCCCGTAAGCGTCAGAGACTGTTTGTGGTTGCAGGCAAAGACCAAATGATGAGCCAAGCCGTGACGGGCGCGTTGACGAAGCTTTTTTTGGTGCCTGTGGTTTTGCAGGAGGAGCCCAGTCATGGAAGAAAAGTCTTGACCAATTTCACAAGTTATATTGATATGAAATTTGCTGTGGTTTTGCTGTCGCCAGATGATTGCGTGTATCCAAGGGAGGATAAGACAACAAAGAGCAAGCTTAAGCCGCGTCAAGACATAATTTTCCTGCTCGGGTACCTGCTGGGTAAGCTTGGCATGGAAAAAGTGTTGGTGTTGTTTAGGGAGAGCTCAAACTTTGAAATCCCCAATGATTTTGAGGGAATAAAATTTGTTGCCTTTGATGACCGCGGCAGTTGGAAACAGGCTCTTGTACGGGAACTAACCGCTAATGGTTATGGCATTGAGGGAGAAAGAATCCTAAAATAACTTCAACAGCAAAGTTTCTATACCAAATGAACCATTTCCAATAGTCTTGCATGCAATGTTGTGTTTGCGGTTGTAGTCTAGCTTGGTAGGACATCAGGTTCCCAACCTGACAACCCGGGTTCAAATCCCGGTAACCGCACCAACACAAAAGAAAAATTGAACCAACCACCATTGAATACTGGGTGAAACATAATTTTTTCAGCTTCAATCCTGTTTCCCATTCCATCGAGCACTCAATATGTTACCTGTCCAAGATGCGGTTCACAAGTAACCTCCATTTCCAATTATTGCAACTACTGCGGAGCCAACCTACACCAAACAGTACTGCTAAAGATATGCCCCCGATGCAAAAACAAAATCCCAGCCCAAGCCCATTTCTGCCCAGAATGCGGACAAAAACAGTGACTTGAGCGCAAACATCTGCTTAGACAAAGTCTATTTGCTGCCTATTTGGAGCCTATTAGAAACTCCATGCAGAAACTATAGAGGGGTCAAAGAAACCCTAAGAGGGGAGGACACTAATGGCTAATTTCCTGCTTAGCATGTTGAATTTTTAATTATAGTCTTAGTCAAGAAAGTTTGACTTGGCTTAGTCAAGAAACCTTGACAAAAACTCTTAAATCCAAAATTCAGCCACCAAAAAATGGTGTAGCTAATGAAAAAAATGCTTGCCGTGCTGATTGGGGCAATTTTGGTTTTTTCTGGTTTTCTAGTTTTTGTATCGCCTGTATGTGCTGAATTTGAAGAGTCCCAGAAAGTCATCACTGTTCCTGATGATTACCAAACAATTGACGAAGCTATACATGCTGCTGAAAGGAGGAACATAATTTTTGTTAGGAATGGAACTTATGATATGCCAGATAATCGGGAAGTAATCATTAACAAGCCCATCTCGATAATCGGGGAATCCGTCCAGAACACCACAATTGTGTTTCATCCAAACTATACTGTTGTAAACCCTTACAGTTACAAACCAACATACAGGTACTCTCACGCGTTAACCATTTTTACAGATAATTTCCAATTAAGCGGAGTTAACCTGCAAATCACGCAGGGCGGCTACATTAACGGATTTGGCGATAACATCCAGTTAATAGGAAACAGTTTTTCAGGCTGCCAAAACCTAACCATTAGAGGCTCCTACTGTCAAATAATCGACAACGACATCGGCTCCGCAGTAAACCTTGCAGTGTCTTTTACTGAATTCTCAAGAAACACCTTCTCAGGTTTATTCCTCTATGAGGGACACACAAATGATATTCACGAAAACACCTGCAGCGCAGTAAGCATCCACTGTAACTTTAACAATTTAATTGTGGGAAACAAAATTATTGGCTCGGGATATGTGGGTTTAACTTTAGGATGGTCAAATAATAATTTCTTTTATAGAAATCAGATACGCGGATTTGATAATGGCATAAAATTTGTAGGTACAAATAGCAACGTTTTTGTGGCGAACTCGATTTCGTTCGTTAGTAGAATGCATTTTTACAACTCGCAAAATAGCATTTTCTATTACAACAATTTCCTCAACAATTTTGGACCAGACGGGTTCACTCATCCAACAATCAAAGATGACCACTTCAAAGACAGCAATATTCCAATTTCAGTTAATTTCTGGGACAACGGGACAGCCGGTAATCGCTGGCATGGAACAAAAATTGCAGACAACAATGGTGACGGCATAGGGGAGTTACCATACGAGATAGACACAAACAACATAGATAATCACCCGTTAACTGATACCGTAAAAACCGATGAGATCAATGTAGAGATACCTGCTTGGGCACTGAACACCACAAATCTATATCCAAAATTACCTGTAACACCAATAACAATGTCAAGTACACCAGAAAACCACTTTAATGAAGCAATAATAGTTCTAACAAGCATAATCATTGCCACACCATTGATAACAGGTACAATCCTGACATTGTTCTATAACAAAAGAAAAAAGCAAAAAGCCTATATTCCCTGAAGGAAGCAGAAACAATCAAATTTTTGTAATTTTTCAAGTAACAGGTTTTGATACTTACTTAGGGATTAAAATTTTCGTGTCCAAACAACTTAAAATACTTTGACTGGTATCTGTTGAATCCCGCGGGAACGGAAAAAGTGGGGTTTGGGAGAGTAAGCAAGCGTTGACAATGGAAATTTGCACTTTGGATTTCTGCTTTGAAAATTCACTAGTCAAAATTGTTGCCAACCGTAACTGTCCAGAAATCAAGCTTGCAGGACTCAAAGTTGGACCTTTTGATGAGGGCAACGATTACGAAGTTTATTTTTGGGTAGCTAAAGAACTTGCTAACGCTGGAATGGTTCATTTCCGAGAAGAGGACATTTTAGATACCACCAAACTATTCAAAGCCCAATGGAAAGAAGGCGTACAAATCCCAGGGCAAATATCAGAGTTACCAGAGAATTTTTATCCTAAACTACGACGCTTCATCTCTGACCTAAAAGAGCAAGCCTCCAAAGAATCCGAAAAATATCAAGAATACGACAGGGCAAGACAGCTTGCGCGGGACATCGTAAATTCTAGACTAAAAAAACTTGTTGCCTTGTCTGCTGCTCCAACTCAAAGTGAACAGGTTCTCAAAAAGTTCACCAGTGAAGAGCGAATCATTTACGAGCAGTTGGTCAAGATTATTTCTGAGTGGAAAACCAAGATTTTAGCAAACGGGGAGCGGCAGTAACTTGGCTAATGAGCAGGAAACAATTGACCCCCAGCAGCATTTTCAGGAGTTCTTCAAGAAAGAAAAGTATCGCCAGCGCATCAGCCAGTTAGCCATCTCAGGTAAAGGCAGCTTAAGTATTGATTTTGAGGACCTCTACGGGTTTGACCCCGAACTTACCGAGTTACTCCTAAACAAGCCAGAAGAATACCTGCAACACGCTGGAAAAGGAGCATACGAACAACTACGCATTGAAGATGCTGAATACGCAGAGAAGATTGAGAAAATAATTGTCCGCGTCTTCGCATTGCTGGGCAAAGAGCAGTTGCGTAGGCTTGGCGCTAAACAGATGGCTAAGCTGGTGATGGTTGAAGGCATCGTTGTCCGCGCCACACCCGTGCGCCCAATGGTTCAAATCGCAGCTTTCAAATGCAAACGATGCGGCACAGTAAACCACATTGAACAAACAGGACAATTCCTTAAAGCACCAGCTATTTGTGGGGCGCCTGACTGTGGCAGAGATGGCCCTTTTGAGTTTGTTCAGGAAGAATCCAGATTTATTGATTCACAGGATTTGAGGTTACAGGAAAAACCAGAGGATTTGCCGCCTGGACAGTTACCAAGAACATTAGCGGTTAAACTGATTGGCGACGAAATCGTTGATTTAGCAAGACCAGGAGACCACGTTTCAATCGTGGGCATTGTCCGAGCTTTTGCACCATCACTAATGGGGATGGGAAAACTTCGCACATTCATTCTTCAACTTGACGCCAACTCTATCGAACTCCTTGGCAAAGAACCTGAATCCTCACCGCCGACGCCAGAGGAAGAAGCAAAAATCTTAGAGTTATCCAGAGACCCAGAAGTTCACAAGAAAATCATGCGTTCCATAGCACCATCCATTTTCGGCAACGAACATCTCAAAGAAGCCGTAATGTACCTGCTCTTTGGCGGAGTCTCAAGAAGTCTGCCAGACGTAAACATCAGAGGCGAAATGAACGCGCTCATCATCGGTGACCCAGGCACAGCCAAATCTCAAATGCTCCAGTACGTTTCCCGCATCGCACCCAGAGGCTTATACACTTCAGGCAGAGGAACAACCGCTGCGGGTTTAACTGCTGCTGTGGTACGTGAAAAAGGAGGCTCAATGTCACTAGAAGCAGGCGCGTTAGTGCTTGCAGACAAGGGAATCGCCTGTATTGACGAAATGGACAAGATGCGCCCTGAAGACCGCGTTGCCATACACGAAGCCATGGAACAACACACTGTTTCAGTTGCAAAAGGAGGCATCGTGGCAACCTTAAACGCGAGAACAGCCGTGCTTGCAGCCGCCAACCCGTCACTGGGCAGATATGAGCCTAACAGAACTGTGGCTGAAAACATTTCGTTACCAGTAACAATCTTGTCAAGGTTTGATTTGATTTTCGTTTTACGTGACGTGCCAAACAAGGATTCAGACAGCAAAATGTCTAGGCACATTTTGGAAATTCATCGCAAAGGAATAAGCCCAGTGGAAGCCCAAGTGGATGTGGATTTGCTTAAAAAGTATGTGAGTTATGCTAAGGGAGTTAGACCTGAATTAAGCAACGAGGCACTCAATAAACTAAGCGAATTCTACTTAGCTATGCGTTCAGCAAGCGAATCCGAAGGCTCCCCTGTTGCAATCACCGCACGACAGCTTGAATCACTGGTACGTATTGCTGAAGCAAGAGCCCGTGTTGCGCTTCGCAAAGAGGTCAGTGCAGCAGACGCGGAAGCAGCCATCGCGATTATGAAACGTTCACTTGAAGAAGTAGGAATTGACTTATCCTCGTATAAAGTTGACATTGACATTATCATGACTGGACGACCCAAGAGCATCCGTGACAGACTAAGCATTGTACTCTCAACATTGATGGATATGGAGCGAGTTACAGGCATAGTTGAAAGAGACGCCTTTGTTGAAGAACTAGAAACCAAACATAAAATCTCCAAAGCTGAAACAGAACGAATGCTTAGCCAACTACTACGTGAAGGCACAATTTATGAGCCAAGAGAAGGATGCCTAAAGAAAACCTAAAACAAATTTTTAGAAACAAGGAAAAATAAAGAAGTGATTGAGCCTACGAGATGTAGGTGGTTTTCTTGTCCTCTTGCTTGCGAGTTTCCTCTTCCTGCAAGGCACGTTTCTCTTCAATTTGTTGAAGACGAGTAACCATGACTTGAGCCCGAGAAATTTCCTCATTTAACCCTGACAGGTCAAGCTCAAAACCAAAGGTTGACTTCAAAATTTCCAAAACACTCTTTGCCGCTAACGGGTCTGGAAGGTAACCGCGCGTTTCACCTAGAAGACAGAGGGCTTCCATCTTTTTGAGGCGTGCCAACCCAAGGATTAATCCTGCCGTGCCCACAATTGGGCTACCTGAACTGCTAACAACCGCGCCCGCAGCTATTGCTTTATCGAGAACTTCTTGGCTTGTTGCTGCAATGTAGACCCCGGGTTTTTCTTTGGGTTCCATGCGGTAACCGCCGATTGTTGCGATGGTTTTAACGTTGTATTTTTGGGAGAACTCTAGCATTTGGTCTGCGATTTCGTATTGTCCCTCAATTGTTTGGGATTGACTATCGCCAGTAAAGAAGAGCAGGTCATTTCCTCCTGCAGGGTTTTTCCAGAAGTAAAATGTTCCACGTAAAAGCCTAACATTGCCCTTTTTGTTTACAAGAACAAAGTATGGGAAATGTGGTGAGTACAGGTACGCGATTTTTTTGGCTTTTAATTGTTTGATTAGGTAGCGGATGGCGATTTTTCCTACAAGTCCAAGTCCGGGGAGCCCTTCAATTAGGACGGGATTGTTTGCTTCAATTGGGGTGAATTCTTTAATGTATGTTTCTTTCATTGGGAACCGCTCCTTTTCATAGCCATTCGATACTTTAAATATTTATCATCAGGCGAAAACTTGGGTGGATGAGGAATACGAACAGGTCCGCCGCAGTAGGGACAGGACGTTTTGTTTAGAGTGTAGTGGTCGCAGTTTGCACATTTTCGAAGTTGCCAAACCAAATTATTTTTCCCTTCTAAAGGTGCCTTGTCCGCCAACTTTGGTAATGTTTGATATGACATTGTCGGCTGCTTTCTGCAGAACCTCTTCAGCCTTCTTGTAATTTTCAGCTAAGGCTTCAATGCTGTATTTTGGCGCTGCAATAACATAAAATCGGACTTCGGAACCTTTAATTTTTTCTGCTTTAACCTTCGCGAAAGCTTCCTTGATTAGTTTCACACCGTTTGGTTTCATGCAGTGGATTTCAAGTACGCCTTTAACTTTAACCATTTTAACGTGAATACGTTCTTGCGCTACTTCAACAAAAACTTTGGCAATATTTTCAGGTATACCAATTTTTGTGAGAACTTCAGGTCCTTCTTTAACTGCTTTTTCAAAACCCTCATACAAACCAAAAAATTTGTCATCCATAGCTATAGCGGCCTTTTCTATGGCATCATCTTCAGGTGGCAGAGACAACTTTTCTGCTACACCACGAAGCAGGGCTTCTGCTTTGCGCTCTTTTTTCCAGGAAAGAACTTTTTCGATTCGTTCCCTTTTCGTTACTCGCCTTAAGGAAAGGTC
Organism: Candidatus Bathyarchaeota archaeon; assembly: GCA_026014585.1. NCBI lineage: Archaea > Thermoproteati > Candidatus Bathyarchaeota > Candidatus Bathyarchaeota archaeon. The sequence continues at coordinate 45,740 of JAOZIA010000025.1, forward strand.
AATGTGTCCTTTTTCAAAGTCTACGCGGAGAACTTTGAGGACAACTTTTTGTCCTTCACGCACAAAATCGCGGATGTTACGTATCCAAGAAGAAGAAATTTCGGAAACGTGAAGCAACCCACGTTTATCATATTCGTCAAGTTTAGCATAAGCACCATAATCAGTTACAGTCTCAACTGTAGCAATTACAAGATCGCCAGCTTCTGGCCATTCGGGCTTACGCTCAGCCATTTAATTATTCCTCTTACTCATAAACTGCTTGAACGTCACCGTTAATTTTGGTTTTTCCGCCTGTTGGTGATGCAAGCATTTCACCGCAAACATTGCAGGTTACTTTGTTCACTGCGTTACTGAAGATTAACTGTTCATTGCCACATTTTGGGCATTTTACCCGCAGGAAGTTGCTGCTTGGTTTGGGAATGAGTTTATTCCAGTCTGACATATTTTTTTCCTCAGATTATTGTATAGCTACTTTTCGTAGGCGGATGCCTTCTTTGTGACGCATAAAACCGCAAGTTTTGCATTTTAAGCGGAAGGTTTGTTTTTTTGTGGTTTTGGTGAATTCTCTTTGCAGGGGATATTTCTGGCCACCGTAACCTTTCTTTTCTCGTTTGTGGTGGCGTTCGCCAACTGCCAAGGCTCTTCTTTTTCCAGCCTTGTAGAGACTAACAGCGTGAGCTTGATGAGTTTTACATTTCGGACAGTAAGTCTTTACTTCTTTGGGAACGTTCACTTTTTTCACGACCAGCTTTGCATAAAAGAAACACACATACTCTTATACTTTTTCGCTTTTATGACACAATCTTTGTTTTTCAATCTTTTCAATAAAGGGGTAGTTGGGTGTGCTTATTTCAGCGGCACATACATTGATGACCGTGAAGCACCGATACCTGGAGTTCCGTGACGCACTGGCTTGTTAGTGATTGCAAATTCACCTAGATAGTGACCTATCATGTCAGGCTTTATTTCGATAGCAACGAATTCTTTGCCGTTGTGCACGTTGATTTTTGTTCCAACCATTTCGGGTAGGACAATCAAATCGCGAACGTGTGTTTTGAGACTGGCGTCTTTGCCGTTCTGCTGGGCTTCTTTGACTTTGCGCAGTTTCTCTAGTAGTATGCGTTGTTCTGGTGTTAGTCCTCGCTGTAGGCTTCTTCGTTGGCGGGAAGGAAGCAGGTTGATGAATTCATCCATTGACATGCCTGCTAAGCTTTCCAAGCTGTGTCCGCGGTAACTAAATTCTTTTGGCATTTTTCATTCTCCTTTTTTATCTTATTGCACGTTTCTTTTTCTGTCCTGGTCCACGGGCTGCGATTAAACCGACTTTCTGTCCTGGTGGTGCACCATGTGAAGTTGTTGTTGTACGTCTTGCACTGCGTTTGCTGCTACCATAGGGGTGAACAGCTGGAACCATTTTGCGACCGCTGGTTCTTGGGTACTTGTGACCTTTGGCTTTCATCATGTGGAATTTTTCGCCTGCTTTAAGGAACGGCTTGTCAATTCTGCCTGAAGCAGAAATTACGCCGATGGTTGCCATGCAATAATCATTAATGTATCGGTTTCTTCCAGAAGGAAGCCGTATCATGGTTCCCTGTGGGGTGTGACCGACAACTGTAGCGTACGCGCCTGAGGAACGTGCCATTTTGCCTCCGTCACCGGGTCGCAGTTCAAGGTTGCAGACCAAGGTTCCTTCAGGGACTTTTCCCAAGGAGACAATGTTGCCTATTTCTGAAGTTGCGTTTCCACCATATTGGACTTGCTGTCCTGTAAAAACGCCTTCAACAGCCACAGTGTAAAATGATAATCCATTTTCAAAGTTTACCAAAATAAGTGGTGAACCTCTTCCTGGATCATGAACCATAGAGTCAATTGTGCCTTTAACTGAAGTTACAAATGCTTCTTTAGGAGCAATAGCGGGGTACTTTGCTGGGGCTACACGCTTATGAGTTGAAGCGCGGAAGTTCTGTCCGCCACGCCCTCTTCTTTGTACACGAATACGTTTTCCCATAAATCATGCCTTCTTAGAGTATTCCAAGTTTAATTGCCACGTCTGATGCGCGGAATTCAGGAGTCAGTTTCACGAAGGCTTTTTTTGTGCCTTGCGCGGTTATGAGCAGGTTAATTTTATCAACTTTTACCTCGTAGAGTTTCTCAACTGCTTCTTTTATGTCGCTTTTTCCAGCTTTGAGGCTGACTGCAAAGATTAGTTTGTTGTCGCGTTCAACCATGACGCTGGCTGACTCTGTCATTAGTGGGTACTGTATTACTTCGTTGGGATCCATTAGTTTTCTGCTCCTTTATAGATTTCATTTAACTGAGCGATTGCACCGCTTGTCCAAACAGTTAATCTTCCTGGGTGTGTTCCTGGCGCAAGCATTTCAGTGTTAAGGTTCTTAACAGTGGTAACTTCAACGCCTGAAAGGTTACTTGCCGCGTTGGAAACATTTGTTTTGTCAACAACAACGAAAAGTGGACCCACGGCTTGCTTCATTTTTCTTCCACGATGCTTGCCTTTGCCTGCACGGATTTTTCTGCTTTCTTTTACACGAGTCACATCTGGTGAAACGCCTAAGCTGATAAGCGCGTTTTCAACGTCTTGTGCTTTGGTTAAACCTTCCAGTGTATCTTCAACAATCAATGGGAACGCTAAAACATCTTCGGTTTTATGTCCTCTTGCAGTAACGGTTTCTTTTTGTGCTGTTGCTGCAATTGCAGATTGTAGGGCAAGTTTTGCCTCTTTCTTGGGGATGTTTTTTACAATGATTTTTTCGGTTTTTGGTGGGTGAGGTTGTCTTCCGCCAACTGTGCTTGGAGCAAATGCTGCTCTTCCGCTTCCCCCTTTAACTCTGGGGACTCTTGCGACACCGCTACCTGTTCCTCGTGATTCCGCTGATGTTTTTTTGCCTGCCATCAGGGCTCTTCCTTGTGGTTGAAGCCTGTTGGATTGGATGGCTAGAACTGCGCGTTTTATCACGTCTGGACGCAGGGGTGTTTGGAAAACAGATGGAAGGTCAACTTTTCCTGTTACTTTTCCTTGTAAGTCAAATATTTCTGCGGGCATTTCTATTTACCTTTTCCCTGTGTGGATTTTAGTGATATGTAGGTTACTTGTGGTGGCGCTTCTGGCGCTTCGGTTGGTGGACGGGCTGGTACACGGAGGCGTATGTGGCGTTTTTCTGTGCCTGGAACACTTCCTTCGATTAGGATGTAGGGTCCTTTTACTTCGCCGTAGCGGACAAATCCGCCTTTAACGGTTACTTCTTTGCCGTCTTTACCGATTTTGAGAATGCGCTTGTTGAATTCGAGTCTTTGATGATAACCCATTTGTCCTGCTCTTGCAACGGAGTACATGAGGTGGTGGGGATTCCATGGACCTAAAGTGGCGATTCCACGTTTGGTTTTCCTGCCTTTATGCTGCAGTTTAGTGACTCCCCAACGTTTAACTGGACCTTGATAGCCCTTGCCAACGGTGATTCCTGCGATGTCAATGTATTGTCCATCTTTGAAGACTTCTTCAGAAGCCACTGTTTTGCCTAAAAGCTGCTTGGCATATTCGAGTTGCTGCTCGATTGTTCCGCCGCCGATTTGAATTTCTTGGACCTCGGGTTTTTTCTTTGACAAGCCTGTTTGGCTGGGCTGGGTTGCAGCTACCACGCGAATGGCTACTGTGTGTTCAAGGTTTTCTTGAACTTTCTGTAGCATCGCTTCTGTGTCAAAGTTTTCTGGCAAAACCAATGCGCGGTCTAGTATTGCTGGGGGTTCTTTCATCCAGACCTCGGTTAGGTTTTGTAGTCCATAGGGTGTTTTCATATAAGTTTTAAAGCCACAAATCAGCATTGGTGGCGTTTCTAGTATGGTTGCTGCCTTCATGACTTCTTTCCCAAGGTGTGGGCTACGTTTTTTGTCTTCAATTGTGAAGACATAAGTCATGCCTGCTTTGTAAGCTGATAAACCTAAAAGCCTTGGTGCGTCAGAGTTAATTTCTGGCCAGTAACGTATACGTGCCACTGGACTCTTGGCGCGTTTCCTAGGCAAATAAGCTAGTGAAC
>JAOZIA010000026.1 GCA_026014585.1 Candidatus Bathyarchaeota archaeon
CTCTTTTTTCAGATATATTTGCCTCTAATTGCCAGTGGTTTAACTGGGATTGGCGACATCACCAACTAGCCGCTGATCGGTGGGCTTATAGCCGGTGCAATAGTGGTCGTCGGCTTTCTGCACAATCCAGCGTTTTGTTAACTGAATACTCCTGTATCCAGAACATGGCAAAAGCCATCATTATCTTTATTGACACTCCCGACTTTCAGTAATAATATATTATCGTATACCTTTATTTAAAAGCTGCCTTGCCCTATAAGCAACCCATTTTTTTGAGAGGTTAGTAGTGAGCAACATCAAGACGCAAAAGGCCAGAATTAAAAATGGAGGAAATCCGGTAAAGAGTGATTCAGGCCACCCTAATTTTAAAAGTGATTGGTACAAAGCCATCATCCAAAGCGCCTCCGAAGGCTTCCTTCTGATAAAACACCCCAGCGGGGATATTATGGACGCTAATGATGCCCTCTGTAATATGATGGGCTATAGCCGTGATGAACTACTATCCATGAATATTAAAGATATAGAAATCGGCTTCGATGAATCCCTGGATTCAATCAGAAAAAGGATTGCTGGTATAGAAGAAACTAGGGCTTCTTTCTTTGAAACTCGCCACAAGCGTAAGGATGGCAGGATAATAGATGTGGCCGTAAGCATAAGATACCTAAAAGAAGGGCTTTCATTCTGCTTCCACAGGGATATTACAGGGCAGAATAAGGCGAAAAAAGAGCTTGACGACTATAAGAACAATCTTGAAGAGATAGCAAAAGAACGTGCCGCTAAACTCAAGGGTGAGCTTGAATATCCTAAACATACGGAAGACGCCCTAAAGGAAAGCGAGGACAGGTATCGCACTCTAATAGAACTAGGAACCAAGATAGGAGAGGCCGTTATCATGCTCCAGGATATAAACGGAAAAGATGGCGTCCATACCTATATCAGCGACCGATGGATTCAGATTACAGGTTACTCCAGAGAGGAATTGCTGGATATGTCTTTCTTCGATCTCGTTTGCCCAAAAGAGAAAGAGCGTTCAATTAGAAATTATCAACTAGGAATGGCTGGGCAAGCTACTCCTGACCTCTTTGAACTAACTATCATTCGCAAAGACGGAGAAGGGGTGCCGATTGAAATTACTAGCGCCATAACCGGCTATAAGGGCAAGGTTGCAAATGTAGTTTACGTTAGAGATATAACAAGCCGAAAAGAATTAGAGAAAAGGTTAATAGATGAGAGGGATAGATACCATAGCCTTTTTGAGAATGTGCCCGTAGCCATCTGGGAGAGTGATTATTCTGCACGTAAAAAATACCTGGACGAATTACGCTCTAAGGGGGTCAAAGATTTTAGGCAATACTTCGAGGAAAATCCAGATGATTTTATAAGGTGGTTTGACATCGCCTCTCCCATCAAAAGAAATAAAGCGCTCTTTGACCTTTATGAAGCAGAGTCTGGGGATGAATTGCTATTTATAAGGGAAATAATGATAAAAGAAAGAGAGATGGCAGGACAGTTTAACGGGAGCTACTCCCAACTGTTTGATGCTATGATTAAGATGATGAATGGGGCTCTTAGAGTGAGCTACGATACCTGTAGCCCAACATACAGGGGAAACTGGAAACATTTGCATATGGAGCACCGCATAGCACCAGGGCATGAGGAAACGTGGTCCAGGGTGTTCCTTACCATCTTCGATATAACCAACCGCGTCCAAGCCGAAGAAGAACTGAAGCAGCATAAAGAACACCTCGAAGAACTAGTTACTGAGCGCACCGCGGAACTACGAAAGTCCAGGCAAAAAGAGCAAGAGCTTTTTCAAGCCGAACGCAGTATACGCCAAGAGCTTGAAGCTCAAATTAATGATAGGGTTTATTTTACCAGAGCTTTAGTTCACGAACTGAAGACGCCTCTCACAGCCATTATTGCATCCAGTGAATCGCTCGTTAAGATAGCAAATTCAAACCAGACGAGACCAGTCCAAAATATACATAACAGCGCCTTGATTCTCAACAAGAGAATAGATGAATTGCTTGATGTAGCTAAAGGTGAAATCGGAATACTCAAATTAAACCCCGCTTTTATAGATTTACAGGAGATGGTCGAGGAGATTAGGCAGCAGGTATCGCTGAATGTGGCCAAGAGGGAACAACACTTACAGGTGAACCTCTGCTCACCAATGCCTAAATTGTGGGGAGACGCCGAGCGTTTACAACAAGTGCTTTTTAATATTCTTGACAATGCGATTAAATTTAATCGCAAACAGGGGCATATTTTTCTTAGAGTGCATAGCCAAAATGGGCTCCTGACTTTTGAAGTTCAAGATGAGGGACGTGGTATATCTGCTAAAGAACAAGCGCACATCTTTAAGCCCTATCATAGAATAGGTAATGGGTCAGAAAATCTAAATGGGCTTGGATTAGGTCTGTCTCTTTCGAAAGTACTCGTGGAGCTCCATGGTGGGCGTATGTTTATTAATAGCGAAGAGGGGGAAGGCACCATTGTCGGCTTTTCATTGCCAACCACAACTAACTGAGATTCAGGGGTAGTTTTCAATATGATCGACCTGCAAAAGATTCTAGTTATAGAAGACAGCCCAGAAATTGTTGAGGCAATAGACCTAACCATCGGCATAAGATGGCCAAGGACCAAAATTATTGCGACGGAAAGCGGGGTTGAATCTCTGGAGCTAATCGAGAAAGAAAAACCTGACCTAGTTATCCTTGATTTAGGGCTACCTGACCTCAATGGATTCGAAGTCTTAAGGCGCTTAAGGTTATTCTCGCAAGTACCCGTTATTGTTCTGACTATTAGAAGTGATGAGGCTGATATAGTTAAAGGTCTCGAACTCGGCGCCAACGATTATATTGTCAAACCTTTTCGGCAAATGGAGCTATTATCCCGGGTGAATAACCAAATTAGAAAAGAAACGAGTGAGTCTAATAATCCTCCGATTCTAACCGATAAACTTCAGTTATATCCTGCCACCCATGAAGTAATATCCAACAACAGGCATATAAACCTTACCCCAATCGAAAGCAGTTTGCTATCTACCCTTATGATAAATGCAGGGCAAGTCGTAACTCATGCCAACTTGATTAAAAAAGCTTGGGGAGAATATTATCCTGAATTGTCTCTTAGCCTGAAGGTCCATATACGGCGGCTACGCCAGAAACTAGAATCTGACCCCTCTAAACCTAAAATTATTCTGACTAAAGTCAGCGTTGGGTACTACTTCAATCAACCTGAATAGCCATAAAGATACCAGACAACCGCCTTTATTGATAAGCGGCAACAAGGATAGTCTCTCTTAACTTATTCGTTACCTCATTGTAATTAGTTTTTAACCTGCGCATTCTTTTCTTAACCACGTTTCGTAATTATCATATGTTATTTTATTCTTAATTAAGCTACAGATTTACTTCCAATGTATTCTTATAATTTTCTTTATGCATCTATGCCATAACCATAATCATCACTTTATCGACAATCGATTGTAGAAAGCTCGTCTAAGATAAATCCAAAAAATAAAGAGGCAGAAAAATGGCTGATAATGATGAAATTCTAGGAACCATAGTGAGTGGTAGTGGTAATGGTCTTTTCAAACCACGCACCACTATCGGGCTCAAGGCGGAAACCAAGCAGATGCTGGACAAGAACAGGGCGCCGGGCCAGTGCTACGACGGCTTTATCTGCCAGCTGGTAGACCTGTGGGAAAAATCCAGCGGCAACGGCAAAGCCTAGCTTTA